>NZ_JAYGHH010000028.1:0-16559 GCF_034931045.1 Nodularia sp. UHCC 0506 | reverse complement strand
CAGCAAACCCTAATTACCAATAATCCAGGACTAAGTAGGTAGGCAGGAAAAACCCAAATTATATTACGAAAGGTAAACAAGGCGCAATCCTTACCAATGACAAAGGACAAATGACGATCCCCACCAGTTAACTTTATTTACGCCCACTTACTTAATGACATCTCCCATTTTAAAAGTCGAAGGATTAAATATAAATCAAGGCAGTTATTTGGCTGTTCGAGATGTTACCTTTGAATTGTTACCAGGAACAGATACAGCTATCGTTGGCCCCAATGGTGCGGGTAAAAGTACTTTGGTGAAAGCGATTTTAGATATAATTCCTCATATTACTGGCAAAATAGAAATTTTTGGTCGCCCAATTACCAAGTTGGGAAATTTGCGTCATCGATTAGGTTATGTGCCACAAAATTTCATCTTTGACCGTAGTTTCCCTATTTCTGTAGGCGAATTAGTCGGGCTGGGATGGGCGAATGAAAATAAAAATCAGCATCCATTTTTTTTCAATTTGTGGAAGAAAGATAGAAAAAAATCAATAGCAATAGCAGAGGCTTTGCGGCGAACCGATGCTTATCATCTTCGGCATCAAGCTATTGGAACTCTTAGCGGTGGGCAACTAAAGCGGGTGTTGTTAGCTTATTGCTTAGTAATTCCTCGGCAACTTTTGGTATTAGATGAAGCTTTTGCTGGTGTTGATGTCCAAGGGATCACAGATTTTTACGCTTTGTTAAATGAATTAAAGCGGGAAGAAGGTTGGACAGTGTTGCAGGTTTCCCATGATATTGATATGGTCAGCCGTCATTGCGATCGCGTTATTTGCCTTAACCAAACTGTTATTTGTACTGGTCAACCCGAAATTGCCCTTTCACCCCAAAATTTGTTAGCGACATACGGGCCTGGATTCAGTCCTTATCAGCATCACCATTAAAATTTTCAACAATACTTTTGTATAACTAATAGTCAACAGTAAAAAGACATCAGCAATATTTTTTTACTTTTGATTTTTTAGTTTCCTGATTCAACAGGTTCATCTAAATGTTCAGCCACAGCCTGATAAAGATGAGAAATATGGTTATCGTGGAGGTGATAAAATACATTACGTCCCTGCTTACGATAGCCAACTAATCGCATGACTCGCAAGTTTCGTAATTGATGGGAAACAGCAGATTCGCTCATGTTTAGTAATGCGGCTAAATCACTAACACACAGTTCTTTGTTAGCCAAAAAAGAAAGAATTCGCAGGCGATTAGGATCTCCCAAAAAACTGAAAAATTCTGCCATCCGTTGAGCTTTTTCATGACTGAGAGTTTGGTCTACTAAGTCTTGCACAAGATTAATATCTATAGTGATCTATTTTAAATTATACTTAATATTATACACTGATAAATTCATAATTAGAACAATCCTATTTATTTAGACTTGATAAAAATCTACCTGTAATCAAAACAATAAGGATAAAAAAATATAGCTTGTAAATATGTATTTATGCTTTGTTTGCCAGATCCATTTGTTAGCGATCGCCACTAATTTTGACTTTGTAAATTTGTTACAATTTCCCTTCATGCAGCGAGCGATCGCAGGTGCTGTGTTAATGGGAATCCTGGGAGGTTTACTAGGTAGCTTTGCTACATTACGCCAGCTATCCTTTTTCAGCCATGCTGTAGGTCATGCCGCATTAATCGGCGTAGTTTTAGGCGTATTACTACAGTTAAACCCAACTTGGATGCTGTTGCCTTTTACCTTAGTATTTGGCGTGGTTGTTCTCTACTTCATCGATAAAACCGATTTAGCGAGCGATAGCGTTCTTAGTATAGTCCTATCAGGAGCATTAGGTATTGGTGTGATTTTGACTAGCTTCGTTCCGGGTTATCGTGGCAATTTAATGAGAGTATTGTTCGGAGATATTCTGGCTATCGACAATACAGATTTAATTTTGACCATCCTTTTGCTCATAGCCAGTAGCATATTTTTATTTTCCACCTTGCAACAGCAAATTTTATTAACCCTGAACCCAGATGTAGCCCAAGTACAAGGAATTCCAGTTCAAGTGTATCGCTATGGCTTTGTGATTTTACTTTCCCTAGCTGTTGCCGTAGCGATTACAGCCGTCGGTGTGTTGCTGGTAAATGCCTTTTTGGTGATTCCCGCTTCCACAGCCAAGCTGATGAGTCATCACTTTAACCGTTTTCTGGTTTTATCAATCATGATCGGTTCAAGCACAAGCCTTGCTGGTATTTTGGTTTCAGGTATTTTTAACTTGCCATCAGGCCCTAGTATTGTCCTTGTGCAGTTTTTGTTTTTTGTAGCTGTTTTCCTTTCAGTAAAGTTGATGTTCAAAGCAGGATAAACTTTTTTTCTTTCACCTCTTGCCAAGCAATTGTTCTTGTGCTACATTTATTAATCGTGGGTCAAATAAAGCCCCCAGCCGGGATAGCTCAGTTGGTAGAGCAGAGGACTGAAAATCCTCGTGTCACCAGTTCAAGTCTGGTTCCTGGCATTTAATTAAATAGCTGAAAGCTTTGAAAAATCAAGGTATGTGAACTGCTAATGCTGAAATTTAGCAATTTTCAAGTAGGAGTTAGTCCTAAGTTGACAATTTGCTAGACGAAATTTGACATATTTGGACACTCAAAATCCTTGCGTTTCGGTGGAAAATTATGGGGTGAATTTGGGAACCAACCTCCAAAGCTACCATTTTTTATGCTGTGTAGCATCTAAACTAGTTTCGTGGCATTTTTCAGCAAACCCTATAGAGCAGAGAATATTTTATCCTAAACTTTTTGAATTTTGATGGCGCGTAACTTTATTTACATGGGTAAACCACTACGCCAACGCTTCAATGTTAAGGGTAAACTAGTTATGAACAGCTTGATGAGCATTATCATGTTACTCAAGCTACTAGACCTTGGCAATAAATACATAAAAGCTGATAGATTCAACCATAATCCTTTCTGCTTTAATAAGTATTGAACTAGATCACCATCACTCAGAGCAAGTTTTAATTGCTCCGGTAATTCCAGGCTGGATGGTAAACTATGGGGACGGAAATCGGCTTGATATCTAGCATTAACCCAGCTTGCTTCTTTGCCTTTGTAAGTTTTTGATTGAGGATGACCAAATCCAATATTATAGGTGAAGGAAGTTGTTGGAATAATATGTAATTTCTGGTGATAAAGAGCAGCAAGTGTGAATGTAATCACCCAATCTGTTTGTTTATTTTTTTCTAGCCAAAATTGATTGACCATCGTCATTTTTGTTTGGGATGTTGCTGGGATTTGATAAAAGCTACCAAAAGGATTATATTGGGCTGATTGATTAACCAAATCGATTTCTTGCCAACGATCAAACCAAGTACCAAATCCCCAGCAAAACACACGATTAGACATGATAAAATCTGTATCTACTTGAGAATCTAAACCTGCTGGTAGGTTTGCATAGGCACTGACTGAACAAACTTGTTTACAATCGCGGTAAGCCTCTAATAATCGGCACATACGATCATAAAAATATTGATTAGGAACAGTATCATCTTCTAAATAAACAAGAGAATCATGGGTAGTGAGAACCTCTGTTAAACCCAAAATTACATTTTGGTCACATCCTAAATTATTTTTCCTGGCAACAATTTGAACTGGTACTAAGGCGGAAAAATCCTCTAACAAGGAAATACATTGTGCAATCAAATGTTCATCCTCTGACTTTCTTGCACCATCGACAAAACCAATTATTTTTGGAGGTAATAAAGTTTGTTGACTAATTGCATTTAAAACCTCCTTTAGCAATTCAGGACGAGTAAAAGCTATGAGAACGATGGGCGGTAATTTCTCTGGCAATTCTACATCATCAAGAGAAGTAGCTAATTTAAGGTGATGATTCATCGTTTATAAAATTCCTGAATATTTAGGATTCATTACTGATCAATGAATTGTAATTTTAGCTGTTGATTATAAATTTGCTTAATGGAAATAAGTGTACAAATTTTATAGAGTTGTGATCGCTTTTTTATCCATTGATCAAATTCATCAGGATGAGCAGAGTAAATGTCACTTTGAAAACAAATATAGATGAATCGGAGATAACAGCGATCGCCTGATTTAGTAAGTATCTAGATGAATTAAAAGATACAAGTTAGGCAGCAAAATATAGTAATTATAGCGATTGTCATCAGAATTAAAACAGTATTGATAGCTCCAAGCTTTGATGTAGAGACGGTTATGGCTACGCCACGCAAACTATGACAGATATGCTCAATTACCAACAATAATTGTAATCAACCCGTCCCTACTGGCTTGATCCTGGCACTTTGCTACAGTGTTCATAATTACTTAAATATACAATAAATATTATACATTAACTCATAGTGACTGGCTCCGATTCCAGCGATCGCGTAAAGGACTGACGGGTAACGTGTGCTTTGGATTCAGCGTGACCTAAAAATAGCATTTCAAACAATCCATTCCGAGGCGCGTTCACCCAAATCTAGAGGAATACTCACAGCTTTGCCAAGACGGGGGCGATCGCGTGTTTGGGAAATAAATGTTTGGACTTGCACAGCACCACCCAAAGCCTGAAGATAATTAGCAATGCTATCAAGATGCTCTTGGTACTCTGCCTCAGTCAACGGAAAGGAAGCTTGTTCAAGATACTTCCACATAACTTGGAGAAATATCTTGCCCTTTGTGCGCCGGAACTGGACATCGTAAGAATATCCCCACTTGTCCAGTAATAATTTGCGTAATTCCTGTCCTGTCATAGCTTTTCTCAATTAGATTTTACATTTAGTTATGATGTTACGTTCCGTAACTCAAGTATGATAGACATATAAAGAAATGTAATGCTAACAGAAGAGATGCTCAATATATCTTGCAATAAAGAAAATTAGCATCGTTGTAGGCGTTGGCATTTCCACTCACACAGGAGTTACTCAACTACTGGTACTCTTGTAAGAATGCTTAACAAAATACACAAAGAGCGCGTAGAATATGGCTCAATTTTCTGAATCAATGGACGTGCCAGATATGGGCCGTCGTCAGTTCATGAATTTGCTGACTTTTGGAACAGTGACTGGTGTAGCTCTGGGTGCATTGTATCCTGTCGTTAACTACTTTATTCCACCTGCTAGCGGTGGCGCTGGTGGCGGTACAACTGCAAAGGACGAGTTGGGGAATGATGTTAGTGTCAGTGGCTTTCTAGCAAGTCATAACGTAGGCGATCGCGCCCTAGTTCAAGGACTCAAAGGCGACCCCACCTATATGGTCGTAGAAAGCAAAGAAGCCATTGGCGATTACGGTATTAATGCTATCTGCACACACTTGGGTTGTGTTGTCCCCTGGAATGTCGCAGAGAACAAGTTTAAATGTCCTTGTCACGGTTCCCAGTACGATGCAACTGGTAAGGTGGTCAGAGGTCCAGCACCTCTATCTTTGGCTCTCGCACACACCAAAACTGAAGATGACAAAATCGTCTTGACCCCTTGGACTGAAACCGACTTCCGCACCGACGAAGAACCTTGGTGGTCTTAATTGAGTGCTGAGTATTGAGTATTGAGTGCTGAGTGCTGAGTGCTGAGTATTGAGTATTGAGTGCTGAGTGCTGAGTGCTGAGTATTGAGTATTGAGTCCTGAGTGCTAAAAACAAAGTCAATGACCAATGACCAATTAACCAGAGAATAGTTGTCCTTATAGAGATGAGAAATGCCCGTACCACAGCGAGTTTAACTCGCAATACTAGAGCAATTATCAAAACCTTGCTCATAGCGATCGCTACCCTGACATTTTACTTCACTAGCGATGTAGCTCTGCCCCAAAGCGCTGCGGCTTATCCTTTTTGGGCGCAGCAAACCTATCCTGAAAGCCCCCGTGAACCGACCGGACGGATTGTTTGTGCTAACTGTCACTTAGCCGCTAAACCAGCAGAAGTAGAAGTTCCCCAATCAGTACTACCTGATACTGTATTTAAAGCAGTGGTGAAAATTCCCTACGATACCAACATCCAACAAGTTGGTGCTGATGGTTCTAAAGTTGGCTTAAACGTCGGTGCTGTGTTGATGTTGCCAGAAGGCTTTAAAATTGCACCGGAAGACCGCATTTCTGAAGAACTCAAAGAAGAAGTAGGCGATGTTTACTTCCAACCCTACACCGAAGACAGTGAGAATGTTCTTCTTGTGGGACCCATACCCGGCGAACAGTATCAAGAAATTGTCTTCCCAGTTCTTTCTCCTAACCCCGCAACAGATAAGAATATTCACTTCGGTAAATATTCAGTTCACTTAGGTGCAAACCGGGGACGTGGACAAGTTTATCCTACTGGTGAAAAGAGCAATAATACCATTTATAATGCTTCCGCTACTGGCACAATTAGCAAGATTGCCAAAGAGGAAGATGAAGATGGTAATGTGAAATATCTAGTAAATATCCAAACAGAATCTGGCGATACTACTATTGATACAATTCCCGCAGGGCCAGAATTGATTGTTTCTGAAGGACAATCTGTAACTGCTGGTGATGCTTTGACTAATAACCCCAATGTTGGCGGATTTGGTCAAAAAGATGTAGAAATTGTCTTGCAAGACGCAACCAGAGTTCAAGGAATGATTGCCTTTGTTGCACTTGTAATGTTAGCTCAAGTTATGCTAGTGCTGAAGAAAAAGCAGGTGGAAAAAGTTCAAGCTGCTGAACTTAACTTCTAAAATCTTTGCTAAATCAATAATTTTGTGGACAGGCGAAATGCCTGTCTTTTTTTGTCATCATGTAAGTGTTTGAAATAATTTAGGAATTCACTTACTTACCAGCATAGAAAAAGGCAATTTCCTTTTCTTTAAGGGGTGCAAAACCAGCATCTACAAGGAATTTATCAAGTTCTGCTTGAGGAATGTGTTTTGCGCCAATTCGCACAATGCGCGATCGCATGGTATTTGATACGCCACTACGCTGTCTATTTCCCTCTAATGCCATGACTTTGTTATACAATTCTAACTTTGCAGGGGGGATGGCAGAACCATCAAAATCGATTCCCTGAGCGATCGCTTCATCGATAGCATCAGCACCCTTGGTTGTAGACATGGTAATTTATTCTCAAAACTATAGGTAAATTTTACAGTCTTGCCGACACCAAAAGACTATGGAAAAAACAAGTCCGCCCCCTGATTATTCTGGGCGTGTGATGGAACCACCAACAAACGCTCCTAAAATTGTACCTGTCCATAATCCGGCTGTAGTACCTTGCCAAGTAGCTCCAGGCGTTACCCAAACATTACACATCATCTTGAAACCCCAGGCTTGGTTTTGACATTTCTGGTTATGCAGCATTGACGTGATTTGTCCACCAATGTAACCACCAAAAAATCCTGATGTTAAAGCGAAAAATGTGCAAGTTAATAATCTATTTTTAATCATGAGTTGAATTTAGTTTATGGCAATGGTGGGTTAAGCTACTAGCGTGGTCAGCTTAAAATAGTGCATTATTTTTTTCTTGTGGCACAGATATCTTGCCTGTTCTGGGGGGCTAGAGAGTTTAACCCACAATATTTATGCTTATGCACAAAATTAGCTGTGCCACGCCACTACGGTTTTTTACTCAACACTCAGCACTCAGCACTCAGCACTCAGCACTCAGCACTCAGCACTCAGCAACTCAACCTGTATTTCTCATCCCGGCGGCAATACCGTTAATAGTTAACAGTGCGCCTCGCAGTAACTCACCTTTACTGTAACGAGAGTGAATTACACCAGAAGTCGCAGTAATATTCCGTGATTGTCGTAAGCGTTTGAGTAGAGAAACTTGGATGAATCCTAAAGGTACAATCGTTCCATTGCGTAACTGTACCGAACGTTGCAACACAGGATCACCATCCAAAAGCCGAGTGTGTCCAGTAATTTTTAAGACTAAATCCCTGGTGAGATAGAATTCATTGGCAATTTGCTCAAATACTTTCTCTAAGCGGTCTTTGTCTTCAGGATTACCCAATTCTTCTACATAGTGATGAGCCATTTGCATATCTACTTTGGCGAGGGTCATTTCTGCTTTGGAAATCACCATTTTGAAGAAAGGCCACTTGAGATAAAAGTAGCGTAGTAATTTTAGGTGTTCTTCTGATTCCTCTTCTTCATTCAAAAATCCCTGTAAAGCTGTGCCGATACCATACCAAGAAGGCAGTAAAAATCTAGTTTGTGTCCAGCTAAATACCCAAGGAATAGCTCGTAAACTGCTTAAATCTTTCTTCCCAGATGGCCGGCGTGCTGGACGAGAACTAATTTGTAACTGGCTAATTTCTTCAATGGGGGTGACTTGGTGGAAAAAGTCGATAAAATCTGGTTGCTCGTAAATTAAATTGCGATAATGTTGACGCGATCGCACTGCTAACTCTTCCATAATCTCATTCCACGGTTCAATATCATCAAACCCTGTTCGCAATAAGCTGGCTTGAATGACAGCAGTGGTAATGGTTTCCAGATTATACATAGCTAAGTCCAACAAGGAGTACTTAGAAGCTAAAACCTCGCCTTGTTCAGTAATCTTGATCCGCCCGTTAATACTGTGTCCTGGTTGCGCCAAAATTGCCTCATAAGCTGGGCCGCCACCTCGCCCCACAGAACCCCCACGTCCGTGGAAAATTCGCAAACTTAAGCCATATTCTTCAGCAATTGTCTGGAGTGATTTTTGGGCTTTATGAATTTCCCAGTTACTACTTAAAAAACCAGAGTCTTTATTGCTATCGGAATACCCCAACATAACTTCTTGTAAGTTAGGGGTGAGGGGAGAAGCAGTAGTGGGGACAATCGGTAATGAAGAGCCTTCCTCTTTGCTGGCTTTGAGCGCTTCATAACCACCGGCTAACAAAGCTCGATATAGCGGGAGTTCAAATAACTGCCGCATGACGCTTCTAGAGCGTTGTAAGTCCTCTACAGTTTCAAATAAGGGGACAACCTGAATAGTTCCGACAGCGATCACTGGGTCAAAAAGTCGAGATTCTTTAGCTAATAGCAAAACTTCCAGGACATCGCTCACTTCCCGGCACATACTAATAATGTAGGTTTGGCAGATGTTGACACCAAACTCTTGCTGTAGCGATCGCAAGATCCGGAAAGTTTCAATCACATCATTGGTTTTTTCCGAAAATGGCAATTCTGCCGGAATTAATGGCCGACGGGTTTGCAGTTCCCCAGTTAGCCAAGCCACTCGCTGGGCTTCTGATAGTTCGTTATAGGGTTGGGGTAAGACTTGCAGATATTCCAGAATCTCATTTAAGGCATCAGAGTGTCGTGTTGATTCTTGGCGGATATCCAACTGGGTCAAGTTAAAGTCAAAAATTTCTACTTGACAAATCAAAGTTTCTAACTCTCGACAGCTTAAACCAGTTTCGGTCAAGTTACGTTCAATTAACCGTAGTTCTGACAAAAACTCCGATCCCGAACGATACATGGGGGAATCTTCTTTGGTTGACTTTTCATGGTTATACAAGGCGACATTGCGATCGCGTGTATTTTCCAAGCGTCTCAACACATAAGCCAATTTCAATCGATAGGGTTCTTGGCGATAACGCAACGCCAGCGCATCGTACACATCACTTAGCTGGGACTGATCGATTTCCAAAGATTCCAGCAAGTCTGGTAAAACATCACTCCAGTGCATCGATACACTCAATAATTCAATCAGCTGTTTCACTGATTTGATATATCTTTCCAACACCATTTTGCGCTGATAGCAAGCTGTTTGCCAGGTGATTTCCGGTGTCACTGATGGGTTGCCGTCGCGATCTGAACCTACCCAGGAACCAAAAGAACAAAAGTTTTTATGCGGCGGTTCTAGCCAAGCAAATGTTTTACTGAGAGCATATTTCAAGCGCTTATAAAGTTGAGGAATGCCATCAAACAACACCTCTTGAAAGTAGTGTAAGGCGTAATCAACTTCATCCAGCACCGTGGGTTTGAATTGATGGAGTTCATCTGTTCGCCACCAAAGGCGAATTTCTTCGAGCAATTGTTCTCGCAAGTCTGCGGCTTCCCAAGGATATCCTCCCAGGGTGTTTTCAGTGCGGTTTTCCACTACATCCAATTTTTGCAACAGGTTTACCACCTGTCTTTGTTTATCGCGGATGGTGTGACGAACTATTTCTGTGGGGTGGGCTGTAAAGACTAAACGCACATCTAAATGTGAAATTAGGCGTTGAATTTGCTGGGGTGGCACATTCAGCTTGAATAAATCCGGAAACAAAGTTGCAAAAGTACCTTTTTGTTTGCCGACGGATTTAGTCACCCAACTTTTTGTAGAGAAAAGATTTATCTCCTCCGGACAAGTTTCTCTTCCCTTGTTTACCCGAATGGAATCATCTTCATTTTGGTTGGAAGAGTAGGTAGCGTTTGATAACGTCTCCTCCTGAATTACCGTTTCCACTTCTCCTTCAGAATAGCGGGTTAATTGCTGACGTTGTTCATATTCCTGCTCTATGATGTTAATCAACTGGAAATACAGCGCAAAGGCACGAGCTGCGCGAATTGCCTCATTAATGTTCAGTTGTTCAATCAACTTAACGGCAGATGCGGCTTGATCGTTTGTTGCTTGTCCTTCTGGCGAACACAAATCGCGCAATTGCCGCAATAAATCCACCATTGTTTGACCACATTCTTGCCGGAGTACTGATTCCCACAATTCTTCCACTACTTGGAGACGATGACGCAAAAATAATTCTGACGCAGGGTAGAAATTCGCCGCATGAGACAAACTGTATAGAAGAGAACCCATAATTTCTGCTCTTGTAAGCTGATTACTGTTTACATCGTAAAGACGCGATAAATCCCGTCCGTTTAACAAAGAGGCAGAAGGAAGGAAACAGGAGAAGACGGAACCTGCTAGGGATTCTCCACTTCTACGTAAATGGTTCTTGTGCAAGTGGGGTCGAATCTCCATTTTAATTATCCCCCTTGCTCTGATGTTCCCTGCTCCCTCGCCTCTTCTTTGGCAATTAATTCTCAAGGTCAAACCATGAGCATTTTAGGTTTTAAATATATTTTTTAACCTCTTTCCCCGCCTCTGGTACTTGTATGCAAAATGTTGTCATCTGCTGCCTCTGGAAACGGTAAAATTGGTAGGCGATCGCCTCGAAATAATTCTTCACTAGCTTGCCCCATAGATTCTAGGGCTTTTACTGTGGCTTTTTCTGTGGTGAGCAGCAGTAGTATAGACGCTGTACCTATTTGTAAGAGGAGAGATTGGGGAATGCTAAACAAAGGTAGATGGAATCCGGGATTATCTGAGGACTTTTGGGTAGTAGGAGTCATTGCTAATTTTTGGTGGTTGGCAAATGAGTAAAAAGAAACGCGTGCATTCAACTTCTGTGCGACTTCCGGACCTACTTGTCTATTTTGTCCGATTTTACAAGCCCACAAAGTAACAAAATTGTTAAAAAAAAACTGCAAAGTGTGATAAACCTATGTTTCTAGTTTACAAGTACACGCACTACCGTTTCCCAGTGCTGGGTACAAACGCGATTAATTGCGTCTGTACAATAAAATATCGAGATTCATGTTTTATTGACCAATGACCAATGACTAATAACCAATGACTAAAGTTAACTGCCCATGAACACAGTATTACTAGATAGTCAGAAATCGATAGTGCAGTGGGTGAGCCAAGCAACAGGAATCAACTCTTTTGGGGTAAAAGTCCGGTTGCGGGGAAATGATCTACACATTCTTTGTGAAGGTTCAGAGTCTCCTCAACGCTGGCGCACTCTGTCTGACTTGCTTCACGCGCTACAACAAACAGATTTGGATCTTTTAACCAGTAATGAACAACCCTCAATATACCAAGTATTTGTCTATGGCCGGAAGAAAGGAGAATATCGACCCCAATGGTGTCACCGGGTTTATTTAAACCAACTAGAAAAACATCTAGAACAGGTAGAGCAAGTTCTGGAAGACTCGGAGAAATCTGCTCAAAGTGGATCGCTGATTATCTCTAATGAAAGTTTGGCACGTCGGGGAGATTCCAATGCTATTGCCCGCTATCTGAGTGAAACTCTCAGTCCTTTAGGTGTCTCCGTACAGGTAAAAACCAAACAGTATCAGCCAAAAGATAGCAATCAAGCGGCAGTTAATCGCCTGTGGATCTGTTGTCAGTCTAGCTATAGTCCCGATTCATCATTATTAGCTGAACCAATAGCCGAGCAGTTACGGTATTTGAAACTGGTGGGCTACGAAGATGCGGTAATTGTTTCCCAAGTCAGTGGTGAGGCTGTATCTGAGTGTCTGCTGAGAGTGGATCTGCGACCTCCAGAAACCATGCTCAAGGAATGGGCTAGGTGGGGAGACGTTCAAGCGATCGCCAGGCTGTTAAGGTCAATATTGGCAGGAGCAAAAGTCGATGTTCAAGCTTCTCTCAAAGAATCAACCCTACATATTTTTTGCACCCCGGCTGCTGATCCCACAGAAACTGCACCAGCGCCAGATCAAGCCCAATGTTTAGAAATTATCTCCCGCCAGTTAGAAGCGATCGCTCCCCAAGGTATTCTGGCTGCCACTGTCTACGGACACAAAAATGCAGACCAGCAACCAACTTGGATTGACTGGCTAACTTTACCAGCTACGCAACACCCAGCTTTAGCCCCATTACCCCTGGAGTTAGCCAATGAGGGTGATGAACCAGCAATCATTTTTTTACTAGAGCGCTTACTCAATCTTGATTTGGATTGGCGGTTAAAGACAGGCGGCATTCGTGTCATGCTCCTACGCAAAGGTGACTTGCTGCACATTATGTGTGATGCAACCATTTGCCCAGATCGTTCACAAGTAGCTAACAAAGTTACTCAATTTTTACAGCATTTAAAAATGCCAGGTATTACAGGGGTGCGTGTCTACGGTCGCCGTGCTGGTAATAAGGAACCATTTTGGCATCATGGCGTAGATTTAATCCAACGCCAACGTTTAGTTCCAGAAGCCACTCCAGAATTTGCGGCTACTTCAGAATATGTGAGTGAGCTTTTAACCACTGACAATAACGAACCAATTTTACGTACCGATTTAACCTCAGAAGAAGTTCAAAATTTTGTTACAGAAGTAGCACGAGATTGGACTAGAGACAAAATTAATCGCATCTCTACCTATACAAAAAAATGTCTCATAGAAACGCAGATATTTGCAGAAAGTGGTGAGTCATTATCACAAAATCCTGATAGCCAAGGGCTGAAAATAGCTTTAGTTTGGGGCTTATTGGGTTTATTACTAACTGTACAAACTGATTGGATTTTAAATTATCTCATTACTCGCCCTATATCAAATTCACCACAAATAAATAGTGTTTCCCCCTCATTCTCTGAGCAGGAAATATCATTGAAGTCTCAGGCAGACCAGAATGAAAGAACAGCATTTTTTACTAACAGGTCGGCAAAAGAATCTCTTCAAAATCAACAAGATATCTTTAATGCTTCTGGATTCACTCAAAATGATAGCCAAAAGCCAAATTTAAGAGCTAGTCCCCTGAAAGAAAGAGCCAACGCCACAGCGATTTTATTAACAGCGAGGGCTGGACAAACAGGAGCAGCACTCACACAGATGCCCAGTTTTAATTCCCGGCAATTAAACGAACAACTAGCATTGTATAAACAGCGAGTTGCTAAAAACGGTAAAGCAGCAGATGTATTAATTATTGGTTCCTCCCGTGCCTTGAGAGGAATTGATCCCGTAGCACTTTCTCAAGGATTAGCAAATCAGGGTTATCCCAATATTGATGTATTTAATTTTGGCATTAATGGTGCTACAGCACAAGTTGTAGACTTAATTATTCGTCAGGTATTAGAACCATCAGAACTACCAAAACTCATTCTTTGGGCAGATGGTTCCCGTGCTTTTAATAGTAGTCGCGAGGACGTAACCTTTAAAGCGATCGCTGCCTCAGAGGGTTATCAGCAGATATTACAAAAAGCATACATAGCCACAAATAGGGATGAATCTCAGCTAAATTTTGACAATTCTTCTGCTCAGACAAAAGTAGGAGAAACATCAAATTTTAACAGTTATCAAGCCATAAATAAACAGTTAAATCAAACAATATCTGGATTGTCTATTAGCTACGAAAATCGTGACCAAATTAAAGCCTTACTGCATAAAAAACTGCTTTCATTACCTCTATTTACACGCAATCAAACTATAGCATCTCCAATAGAAGTTAATCCCGAAAATACAGAGATAGATATTACTCATCGGGCAGTGGATTTTGATGGATTTTTAGCTTTATCTGTGAAATTTGATCCTACAGAACACTATCAAAAGCACCCTAGAGTTATAGGCAATTATGACAATGATTATAGAAATTTTCAGATAGAAGGTGAACAAGATATTGCCTTGCAACAAATTTTACAGTTTACCCAATCTCGAAATATTTCTGTAGTATTTGTAAATATGCCTCTGACCTCTGATTATTTAGATCCAGTACGCAAAAAATATGAGCAAAAATTTCAGCAATATATGTTATCTTTAGCAACCAATTCCCACTTTATATATAGAGACTTAAGCCAACTTTGGCCAAGAAATAATGCTTATTTTTCTGATCCTAGTCACCTCAACCGCTTTGGGGCTTATGAAGTATCCAAAAATTTGGCAAATGATCCTATGATTGCTTGGCCGACAAAATAAGGGAGCAGCAAGAGCCAGAGATGTGAGGGAATAAGATTATAACTTCCTAACAATCAATAACCAATGACCAATAACTAAAATATGAATTTTATATCAATTTTATATGGACTGTTTTTGCTAAGTGTCCTGGGAATTTACTGGTCTGTAAATAACCAGAAATTGCGACTGTGGACGTTGCTAATTGCTAGTCTTGTTTTCTACGGTTCTTTAAATGTGCATTACATTCCTTTATTATTAGTCTTGACACTAATTAATTTCCGTCTGGGGCTGGAAATTGGGAATAATACCACATCCAAAAAATATGCTGTTAACTGGCAACTTTCTAACGAAGAATGGCAGTTTGCCCAAGCTGACTGGAATCGTCGCCGCCTGAAATTGTTGTGGCTGGGTGTAAGTTTAAATGTTTTGTTGTTACTTGGTTTTAAATATTTGCCAGATATTTTTAAATATGTTTTTAATCTGCAAATCAATTCACCAGATTCTTCATTTAAATTAATTGCACCTTTGGGGATTTCATTTTTTATTTTTGAGTGCATTGCTTATTTAGTAGATGTCTATCGCGGTGCGCCAGCTACTAAACAGTTGCTCAAATTTGCTACGTATAAATTATTCTTTGCCAAACTAATTTCTGGCCCAATTACTCGTTATCACAGCCTATCATCTCAATTACATAAACCACACTTTCCCTCTGCTGAAAAAGTGACAGAGGCACTGTGGTTAATTTCTAGAGGCGCAGTCAAAAAAGGAATTTTGGCAGATAACTTGGGAATTTTTGTGGATTTATGTTTTGGCAATCTACAAAGGGCGGGTAGCGTTGATCTGTGGTTGGCTACATTTGCCTACGGCTTACAGTTGTATTTGGATTTCAGTGGTTATGTAGACATCGCCCGTGGGAGTGCTTTACTTTTTGGCTTCGTTTTGCCTGAAAATTTTAACTTTCCTTATTTCAGCACCAGCATTGCAGAATTTTGGCGACGTTGGCATATTACTTTAGGTGATTGGTTACGAAACTATATCTACTTTCCTTTGGGTGGTTCCCGTCAAGGTTTAACTCGCACCTGCTGGAATTTATTTATTGTCATGTTAATTGCTGGGATTTGGCACGGTTCAGCCTGGGGTTTTGTCGTTTGGGGAATATTACACGGTTTAGCTTTGGGGGTTCATCGACTGACAGATGTGATGAGCGATCGCTTTGAAACTCTGGCACATTTCTGGCAAAATCCACTAGGTATAGTTTTGGCTTGGTTTTTAACCCAATTAATGGTTTTTACCTCTTGGATTTGGTTCCGTCTCCCCAACATTCAGGATTCTTTTTGGGTAATTCAGCACCTTTGGAGCCATTCTGCTGACTCACAGTTTGTCCAAAAAGTTTATATAGAAGCCTTGAATATGAGCCAGTATCAACTTACTGCTTTGCTGGGAATTTTAGCTGGATTTATGACTATAATCTATGCCTTTAATGGCAGGCTGAAGTTAGAGTTTAATTGGCCTGTCAAGCTTTTTTTTGTACCACTATGTCTCTACGCCGTATGGTTATTAGCTCCTGAAGGTGGCTTGCCTTATATTTACTTTGATTTTTAATTTTATGTTATGGCTTTTCACATAGCAAAGTGCTGATTATCAAGCCAGTGGGGGCTGGTTGAATAAATCAGAAAATTTGAGGATGACAGATAGCTGACACTGTTCCTTGTTCCCTGCCTCCATGACCAAACTTTTATGCCTAACGGCACGCTACGCGAACAGCAAACCCTAATATAATAGTGAAATAGCATAAGTAAATCTAATGTAATTAGAAAAATAAATAATAAAATTAATACTTTACCAAACGTAAATTCATGTTAAGTTTATTAGGACAGACGAGCAAAAAGTGCGTCTGATTCATTAAAAACACATATCGCAATCATAGAAATATGACCACTACCTTACAACAGCGTC
>NZ_JAYGHH010000027.1:62973-70793 GCF_034931045.1 Nodularia sp. UHCC 0506 | reverse complement strand
TTAAGCCCGCAAGGGGACTGAAACTGCTGTTGTTACCTTCAATTTCAAAACTTTGTGGTTGATTGACTTTTTTGGTTGATTACTTTGTCGTGGTGTAACATCCTCGATTGCAAGATTAGTGGTAGTTTATTTTTACACAAACTCCTTTATCCAATCGCAATACAAACTATGACACTCAATTTATATATACTGCGACATGGAGAAACTACTTTTAGTCAAAGTGGTAATTTCTGTGGTGAAACTGATGCAGAGTTGACTTCTGAAGGGATGCAGATGGCATCCAGTTTTGCCGATGTGTATCAAAAATTGAAGTGGTCAGGGGTTTATGTTAGCCCAATGAAGCGCACAATTGCAACTGCCAAGCCATTTTGTGATGCTATCGGTATGGATATGCAGTTGCGTGATGGACTTAGAGAAGGTAGTTATGGCAAATGGGAAACTAAGAGTAAATCGTTTGCTCAAGAGAATTACGCAGAAAACTATGTAAAATGGTTGACAGAACCCGCTTGGAATGCACCACTAGGTGGAGAAACTGCGGTAGATATTGCTAACCGTTCTATGCCTGTAATTGCTGAAATTCAAGAAAAACATCCCGAAGGTAATGTTTTAGTGGTTTCCCATAAAGCCACAATTCGGATTATGCTTTGCAGTTTACTGGGAATTGATTTAGGACGCTATCGCTATCGGGTGAATATTTTGGTTGCATCGGTAAGTATGGTTAAATTTGATGTTAATGGCCCTTTGTTAGAAATATTAGGCGATCGCCATCATATACCCGATCATATTCGCTCTCGTCCAGGAACATAATAGACATCTCTAATAATTAGGGCTTGCTGAAGAAATCTAAAAACATTACAGGTAAAGGATTTTAGCCTGTTTGAAATTGAAAAAGTGCAAGCTTTTATGAAGTGGGAACTCGAAAACCTTGCATTTAAGTTTGATTCAAAGGAAAAATTTTCCCTACTAAACTCTTGAAACTGTTCCCTGTTCCCTGTTCCCTAATCTCCACAGATAACTTATTCAGCAAACCCTAATTAAAGGTTTGTAGTCAGGACTCAAGTACTGAATTCAGGGCTAAAGCCCTTACTACGAGCCAAATTATTATATTTTTACATGAATTCACATAGTGGTCTTGATTCTCGTCAACTTACTTAATAACTTAGACTTGTCTTAATTAAGATCGTTACGATTAGGTGTTGGCAATTGCATGATCTCAGAAAAACGTGAATATTTAACCTCATCTGTAGGAGGATAATCTGCTGATACAGCAATTAAGCCAATTTTTATATCCTCGAAATAAATTACACCCCCAATCCGTTTTTCAACTTGGAAAGGGGCATGAAAAAAATGATATTCTGCAATGCAAATTGGCAGAAAGTGAGTAATTTTTATTGTCTTACCAAACATTTGCTGACAAGTGTTGTGCAGGACAGTATCTAGGTATTGATTATAGGCAGGCTTACCCAGTTCAGTAAATTCGGCATGATCCGCAAAATGATCCATATAAAATAACCAGATACGGGATAAGTCTGCTTCAACAGTCAATTTTTCCTTGAGTTTCTGCAATCGGTCGATGTTCATGTTCAGATATTGATGAATTGGGACGAGTAGACAGCTATCACAGTGGGAGTCAACGCTTTAAAAAGTTAGATGGGTCTTGATCTCTTCGATGCTGAATGGGAATGGGTGCTGGCTGACCATTACCTGCAAGGGCTGCGGTTTTCTCCAGGGATTCCCGCAATCGCTTGGCTGCGTAGATGGACATATCTCGTGGTACATTAATGCGATCGCGCAAATATCGGAGAGCAACATCAGATCCCGATGGCGGTACACAGTCTTTACCAGTCATCATCTGAGTTAAAGCACAACGTAGCGCTTGATCAAACAATCTATCATCTAAGGGGTTAACTCGGATAATATTTATGCGGTGTTTGATAGTTCTTTGAAGAGCTTCCATGCGTGAGTTTTCGGGTTCTGGATAAGTAACATCTGGTAGTCCAAACCAGGGGCCATTATCCACCCGTGCTTTATTGAGAAGCATCTGGGGTTCGCCGTTTTCCCAACAGCCACCCATCTGGGGCGGTAAATCATGTGCGTGGGTGTGAAAATCGCTCTGAGTACCGCAGTAGGTAGGTCGGCTTTCCATTGCCGCAAACCATGCCTTTAAGCGAGGGTTTTCTTCTCGCAGGGAGTAGCCCTTGTAGTAATAAAGGCTGGCGTTCATCCGTTCCAGATATGGCGTAAAAATCACATCAACAATACCGAAGCTATCTAGAAAATAAGGGCTTGGGGTGCAACCTAGAGCCTCCTCAACCTGAGCTACCACTGTGATAAATTGTTCTCGGTGGATTTGTTCTTGTTGAGATGAACCAGTCTTAGAACACAGCCAAACACACCAAGCTCTAAATAAAAGTCGTTCTAATTGACGTAGAGTCAGCACCCTGCGGTCTTTCATCCCTTGGTTCAATGAACCAAAAACCTTTTCCAAAGCGATCAAAATATCATCGCTTTCCTTAATAATCTTTCCATCTAGCTCAATTGCAGGGAGCATTCCTGATGGGACTTTACGTTTGTACCAACTTTCTTTTTCCCCATAGCAGAACATTGTCACTTTTTCGATGCGGTAGGGGATCTGTTTTTCCTCCAGCCATAACCAAACTTTTTGACAGTAAGGACACCAAGCGTGGTTATCGCGGTACAGTGTTACCCGTACATCAGATTCGGACTGACCAAACAAGCGTAACCTGGCTCTAGCATTGGTGAGGCCATTAACAGTATCTATTTGATAGTCCGTGAGGGTTTCTAGTTCTTGCCAGCTTAAGGGTACGGTAGTCATGGGTGAATTGAGTAGGGCAATACTTAGGACTTTTATTGACTCTACAATTTTCCCGACTACTTGCCAACATATCTACTAAATAATTGAATAGCGTCGGCAACATTGACATCTCCATCCCCGTTGGCATCCAAGAAAGAATTCAATACAGAATTTCCACTAGTTTGGGGATTTTGAGTATTAGCACCAGATTGCAATAAATTTAATACTATAGGCACAATTACAGGTAACAATTGCCCAATTGTACCAGCATCTAATCCTGTATGTTGAGAAGCTACCTGTGCTACCTGCTGTTGGATTTGAGGGGAAAACAGAGAACTTACGGCTTGAGGGTTAGAAGAAGTCCCAGCATATTGATTAACCAATGCTTGGGTTGCTTCACTACCTTCTGAGGCTTGCTTCTGTTGTAAAGCAGAACGTACATAGTTACCTACTACACCAACAACCGATTGTATGGTTGAAGGATTTGTTCCAGTGGCATTACTCAGCTGATTAACAGTGTTAAGAATACTGCCGAGTTGACCTAAACTAGCTTGTTGATTGGGATTGCTAACAGCACCGATAATTTGATCAAACAGACCCATAATCATCTTTCTCCTGATGTTCTCATTCGTTGACTGTAGAATAGCTGCTGCTATTATGAAACAATTATCTCCACAAAAGCAGAAACTAAAGAATGAATCTCAATATAGGAATCCGGTTTAGTTTCTGTAGCTTGCGTGGTGTAGCCATATTTACTCGTAGAGGTAGGGAATAGGGAACGGGGAACAGGGAATATTTTCAGTAAAATTACTGGGCAGATTTAGGGGCAAAAATTAAGTAAGTTCCTCCCAAACCTTCGACAATGGTGCGGGTATTTGCAACCATCAGGTTTTGATAGGTATCGGCTTCGCTTCCTGGTTCACCCAGTCCATTAGTGTAGAGTGGTCTTCTGGACATTTTTACATTGGCATTTGTAGCCACAGTTTGCATTAATTGGGGGTTAATTGTGGTATCTGCAAAGATTGTGGGTACTTGCGCTTGCTGAATAGTTTTCGCCCAATTTTTTACTTGTGCATCTGAGGGATTATTTCCACTACTGATACCGTTTAACCCGACTACTAAAGGAATTTTGTAGGCTGTGGTGTAATAGTTTAATATATTACTCGTTGTCACTAATTTTCGTTGGTTATCAGGAATCGTATTTATTCTTGATTTTATCCAACTATCGAGTTGAGTTAGTTGATTTTGAATTGCTGTTGTATTACTACTATATAATATGGCATTGTCGGGTGCTAATTTCTCCAAATTGTTACTAATTATCGCTACCATCCTGATGGCATTTTGAGGATTGTGCCAAATATGAGGATTAGTTAAATTCTGTCCAGATACTTGAAATTGTTGTGGTTGAGGAACGGCCAATTGATTTACAGCTATTTTGAGTGCAGGAGGATTTTGACTTTCTGCAACTATTTCGCTCAGTTCTGGTGTTAAATTATAGCCACTGTGGAAAATTATATCAGCTTGTGCGATCGCTTCCCGGTCTGCTGGTGCTGCTTGATATTTGTAGGATTCATTACCAGGAGAACCCAAGCAAATCAGATTAATTGTATTTTCTGCTACCTGTCTAGTTAAGTCACAAAGTACAGTTGTAGTGGCGACAACAAGAGGAAGATTTTCATTTATATTAGTGGTTGTCTGAGTGAAGTAAGTACTGGTTGCTTGATTTCTACAGCCAATAAATGTAATTGTGAATAGGGCTAATGTAGTTCGTAAAAAATTATTTGATAGTATTTTTTTTAGCATCACTAACTTCCAATTGATGTATAAAAAAGATGAACATTTTAAAATAGTAGATGCGGTGATTATGTTTGTGATTACTCATACAAATGAATCTAAAGCAATTGTAGCCTTAACTTGAAAAAGTTTGAATACACTATGAACAAAAATATCCCCGGCTTTTTGATAAAATCGGGGAAATGATACTATTGATATTAGTTTAACAGTCTACTAATTCTGGCTTTTGATTAGGACTCTGACTGGGAATAGATGAATCTAATTTATCTGAATGAAAGGCGGCGACATTATGACAATTGGGAAATGCCAATTTTATCCGTAATTATTCTCAACAGCAAGCTGCCATAATCTAGAATAAAAGTACACCTTAAATTAGTAAACAGTTACCAAGCCGATGAAGTTAAACCTTGTCCATCATGAAAAGTGGAGTTTTTGTCATTGCGACGTAAGGAAGCAATCTCACCATCTTGACTAAAAACTACAGTTCTCAAAGTAGACAAGGTTTATGTCTCTTAACTGGTAACTGTTAAAAGTCCAGAGATGGCAATTGCCCTTGTAGCATTTGGAATTTAGACTGAAAACAAGTAGTGCAGTTGCAACCCAATTGATCCATAATTGGATTAGATGTTTTCGTGGTATGAAGGGTTACTAGTTCGCCAATGGTTGGGGTCGATGCTACGGAAATCATGGGTGTAGCAGATTGAAGATTAAAACTAGATGCCTGTGCCGGATTTGCTACCAATAGTATAGATGCAATAAATGTAGGACAGGCAAGCAAAATCATTTTGGATATGTTCATAATTCACAGATAAATACTATTTCTGATACAGCATAGCCAATAAAATGACTACCTTCAACCTAAATAATTAGGTATTCTTAACTACGTCCGAATCCTTGACCTCGTAACACCTTAGACCAAATCAGTAATTCACCTTTGTCACCACCTGCGGCGAGGAATTTACCTTGGGGATGCCAAGCTAGGGTAGAAAACCCGGCGGAAACACCTGTCAGTACTTGGGTTACTTGTTTTGCTTTGTTCCACAAACACAGCCAGCCATCACTGGCGGCGGAAGCAAGAAGGAAACTGTTAGGTGCAAAGGCGATCGCAGTGATAATATCTACATGATTAGTTAAAACTCGTGCTTCCCAACCCAAGGATTCATCTTCTAGTTTTTCCCAAACCACGATACCTTCAACGCTGGAAGATGCCAAAATCGGTGCGCCCAGTTTTGTAGTAGCTTCTGACCATGCTAATTTACGGATTTTACCAGGAAAGCCTTGCATAACCCAAGGATCGGGATTATTCCATTCTAAAACGGCGACACTACGATCCATGTTGCCAGAAGCGAGGAATTTGCCATCAGGAGACCAAGCCATTGCTATACTGACACTAGGCATATCTAAAAGATATGGTTCTTGATCCCAGTTTTGGCTATCCCAAATCTTGACTCCCTGATAGCCACCAATGGCTAAGTATTGGCCATCACTACGCCAATCAATCCCCAATACTGAAGAGTTATCAAAGTTAAGTGTGACAACAACTTCTTTAGTATCGGCATCCCAGACTTGGACGTAACGCCCTAAACTAAAAGCTAGTTGGTTATTGGTAGGACTCCACGCTAGTTTATCCACCCATGCAGGGGCGTTTTGCAGTGTAGCAATTAATTTGGTATCTTGCCAAATTTTTACCTGTCCATCCTGTCCAGCAATGGCCAAAAATTTGCCATCTGGGGAAAAAGCCACACAGTCTACTGATGTACCGTTACCACTTTGTAAGGTTGTGAGGTTGCCATCATGCCACATTACCACTTCACCAGCTGCGGTGGTGGCTACTAAAGTTTTACCATGAGGCGACCAGGCGATCGCAATCACATAATCTGAAAGCGTTGTTGAATAGTGTTCTTCAAATTCCTTGGTTTTGTTAGCTGTGGGATTCATAATCTATGCAGATGTAACAACAGAAGGGAAAAAATAATCTACCTTATCGAGACGCGCTACCCCTGCGTCTGTGACTACTTCATGCAAAACAAGCGAGAAAATCTTGCTTCAATTGGGCTTCATCAAGATTGCGTCCAATGAAAACTAATTCATTTTTACGAGTTTCATTTGCTTTCCAAGGCCGGTCAGGTCTGCCATCTAATATCATGTGTACACCTTGGAACACATAGCGATTATCTTCTCCAGCAATATTTAAAATCCCTTTCATGCGGAAGATGTCTGTCCCTTGGGTCTGCAATAATTCCGAAAGCCAAGCGTTGAGTTTTTGCCCGTCTAGTTCACCACTTTCTACCAAAGCTACAGAATAAACTTTTTCATCATGTTCGTGAGCATCTTCACCTAAGAAATCCGGGTCAATTTCCAAGGCGCGGTCTAAGTCAAAGGCTTTCACACCCAACAAAGCATCCATTCCTAGTTGTGCGTTTTGGGTAGGGTAGATTTTAGCCATAGCATTCATACTCCGAATCCGCTTTTCCAACTCCTCCAACTGTTCTGGCGTTACCAAATCAGTTTTATTCAAAAGAATTACGTCGGCAAAAGCAATCTGTTCTTGTGCTTCGTCTGCGTCCCAATGTTGCCAAATATGTTTTGCATCTACAACAGTTACTACTGCATCTAGAGATAGTAGACTTTGCATATCTTCATCAACAAAAAATGTTTGAATGACTGGGGCTGGGTCGGCTAAACCAGTGGTTTCAATTACTAAATGGTCGAACTTATCGCGCCGCTTCATTAAATTGCCCACAATACGAATTAAATCACCTCGTACTGTACAGCAAATACAACCATTGTTCATTTCAAAGATTTCTTCATCTGCATCAATAATCAGTTGATTATCAATACCAACTTCGCCAAATTCATTCACAATTACAGCAACTTTTTTGCCATGTTCGTAGGTGAGAATATGGTTAAGTAAAGTGGTTTTTCCTGCACCCAGGTAGCCTGTGAGTACTGTTACAGGTACTGTATTTGTGATTTCTTCAGTCAACATAGTCTCAATGCCTTTTTTTCAAAGTTTAGATAATCATTACCACCTATAATAATTCTTTTTATATTTTTATGGTAAATTTACTGTAATTGGTTTTGAGGAGGTGATCCCACGGTTTTAGTAAAAGCTTTGTTTGTACTGATACATCTGCAATCAGTTGTAAATATTAAGGGTGTTGAGTTAGGGTTAACAGCAGTTTTTAACAATTCTGGAATTGATTATCGT
>NZ_JAYGHH010000027.1:0-62942 GCF_034931045.1 Nodularia sp. UHCC 0506 | reverse complement strand
GATTGTGCAATATGCTGGGAAGAATAATCGAACGCAGATGCACACAGATAAATATGGTGTTTATGCAGATTGTAAAAAATCTTGCACTGCTGTGAATACAAGTTCTGGATATTCTTCATGTAGTCCCAGGGAACCGGGAACTATGACGCTTCTTACTCCTGGTAATGCGGCTACAGCGTTCATTTCTTGTCTCGATTTGGGTGGGCTGGACTCGCCAATTACTACCATCAGGGGTATAGACAGGGATTGCACAAGTGTGAGAAAATCAGATTGTCTTTGTATAGCATCAAGATTCCCTGTGACAAAAGCCGCAGATGCAAATCTAGCTCCTGGCTTTTGCGTTGTTTGCCATTTTTTCTCGATAAAGCTGGGTGTGAGTTTAGCGTCATCTGTAAATACGTGACGGCGATACATCCAAGTTAAAAAGGATGGTGTGGTGTTGAGTTTGTACAGGGCTTGTCCTATGATGGGCGATCGCACTAAACCCTTGACAAAATCCGCTATCTGTGTATTTGCTCCCATTGTTGGTAAGGGGCCGCGCCAAGTGGGTGCTAGGAGCAAAATTTTGGTAAACACATCGGGCTGTTTAGCAGCGAGTTTTAACACGTAAGTAGAAGCATGACCAGCAGCGACTACAGTCATGGGAGTATGAAAAACCGTTTTGACGAAATCTTCTAGAAATTGCTGATATATTTCAGGTCGGTAATTTAAACTCGGACGGGAAGATTGTCCAAATCCTGGCCAGTCTAAGACTGTAACTTGAAAATGAGGCGCTAGTAATTTAGCTAGTTCACCCATTTCTCCACGGGTGGAAACACTACTGAAAGCTGGTAGAAGTAACAGGGGTGAACCTGTACCAATGGTTTCATAAATTATCCGTAATGGTTGGTTTTCCCAACTCCAGATATATTCTTGAACTACTCCACCAAATCCTACAGGATCATAGGTTGATACTAAATTGGTTGACATGAGGCTAAATTTTAATTGTGATCAAAATATCAACACACCCCACCCCGCAAAAGAGGAAGGGAGACGGAACTTGACACTCCATTGATTTAGCTAGGCAAATCTAACTTGCATTCAAGTGCTTTTTTTTGCATGGTTTTAAATATATTAAAAAATCCATTCGCACGGGAAGGTGTCAAACTGACGTTTAAACCTGTTTCTTGAATAAAATCTGGGGTGAGTTGCACAATTTCTGTCGGAGTTAGTCCATTTAAACCTTCCACTAACAGCCCTACTAATCCTTTTGTCAACTGGGAATCAGAATCGCCTTGGTATACAACTTTACCATCATCCAGGGCTGCGGTGATATAAACCTGAGATACACAGCCAGGAACTTTATTTTCTGGTACTTTGCCAGTTTCTGGAAAATCCTTCAACTTCTGAGCATACCAGATTAATTGTTCGTAGCGCCGCTTCGGTTCTGTAGCACGTTGGAAGCGCTGGACGATTTTAGCGAGAGCAGGTGGCAAAGAATCTATAATTGAGGACATAACAGAAGCTGCAAATAATCAGTCTTACTCTGAGTG
The DNA here is from genome assembly GCF_034931045.1 of Nodularia sp. UHCC 0506. Classification (NCBI taxonomy): domain Bacteria; kingdom Bacillati; phylum Cyanobacteriota; class Cyanophyceae; order Nostocales; family Nodulariaceae; genus Nodularia; species Nodularia sp. UHCC 0506. The sequence continues at coordinate 61,410 of NZ_JAYGHH010000027.1, read as the reverse complement.
TAGTTGATTTTGAGAGCGATGGATCTTTTCATGGTTGCGATCGCTGGAAATGGAGAGGACTACAAGCTTTTATCCTGGCTGTTGTCTAGATAAGGCTTGTTTTAGTTGCTGAGTAGCTTTTTCTATGGAATCTATACTACCTGCATTCACCAGTCCGTAATAATCAAATACATAGACTTGGTTGTTTTTTGTAGCTTGTAAATTTTGCCAGAAACTTTCTTTTTTGAAGGAATCTAAAAGTGCAGTTTGTGAACCACCTTGGGGGGGACTAATTAAAATAATTGTTTCTGGATTTGCTTCTAAAATTTTCTCGGCTGACAGTGTAATGTAACCACGAATAGGACTGGTACTTTGTAATTCTGCTGCTAGGTTCTTTACTTTGAATTGTGTTAATAAATCTCCCGCCCAACTGTTTTTATTTGGTGTTAAGATTGGTTGGCGACTGACCAGCACTAAAGTAGAATCAGTTGGTTGAATATCATTGGGTAAAAAAGTTTCGTAGCGGTTTAATAATGGCGTGGGATCTGCATCGATAAAACCAGCTAGGGTTTGAGTCAGTTCTTTAAGAGAGTTCCAGCTATTTACTTTGGTGGAAAAGGTCGCAATTCCCAGTTTTTCTATTTGTTGCAATGTTTTATCAGAAAAGCCTTCTGCACCAATGACTAAATCTGGTTTGAGGGCGATAATTTTTTCTAAATCAGGGGGAGTTTGACCTTGGGCAACACGCTCAATATCTTGAAAACGTGGGTCTTTATTTAGTAAGCTGCTACCTGTAATTCCCACCAGTTTACTTTGGTCAAGTTGACGAATAATATCAGCAGATAATGATGTTAAAGCAACGATTCTTTGAGCAGATATTTGGGGTTGTTGTTGATTATTATTGGTTGATTGAATTGAAGTTGCAGGTGTATTTGGTGGTTCTTGTGATGTGGGATTATTACAGGCGGTTAAGAATAAACTTAACAAGAGTGCTAAACTCAAAAGAATTTTTTTTTGATACATAGTATTGATTTGTCGTTCGGTTGAATAAATGGTCATGGTTTGTAGTTAGCGCTTTAGCGCTAAAGCGCAACTACGAGCGAATGATAGCTTTCTTTGTTGCTAGGTACTTTCCTAAAAGCGTACACTCAAACTTGCTGAAAAGTTAATTCCTGGTTGGGTGTATAAGTCTAAGAAACGGTCACTGCTACTCACACCCCGCACAGTAGACCATTCTGTATATCCCTGATTAAACAAGTTGAAAATACCCAGATTTAAAGTGGTATTTTCGTTAAAGTTGTAAAAACATCGGATATCAACAGTTGTGTAGCCTTGGGGTTGAAAGAAATTTTCGTCACTGACTCTATCTTTAGCTGCTACCAAAGTAGTGGTGATTTCTCCACCCCAAATTTCTGCGGGTGAACGATAACGCAACCCCACAATGGCTTTAAAAGGGTCAATTGAATCTAGAGGTTGGTCTGTTTCTAAGTTATCGCCTACAGAATAGGCTAAGGTTGCAAATAAGCTCAAACCGTCTAAGGATTCGTTAAAGCGATATTCTCCTCTAGCTTCTAAACCATAAATTCTGGCTCCTTTAATATTTTGAGCTTGGAAACTGCGTAATTCTCTATTTCCAATGAGAACCGGAGCCAGTTCTACATTAGAATCAATAAAGTTATCGTAGCGATTGTAAAAGCCTGTGAGACTGAAGCTAGACTGAGGATAGTTGGCTCGGATACCGATTTCATAACTATCGACTGTTTCTGGGCTTAAATCAGCATTTGGTAAGATTGTATAACCAAAATTAAAATTGGTAAAGGCGATCGCAGCATCATCATAAGGTGGACTCCTAAAGCCACGGGCGTATTGTCCATATAATGATATTTCTGGGGTGACTTTGGCAATTATACCTAATTTGGGTGAAATGGCTGAAGCCGAAAAGCCTTCTACTTGGTAATTTTGCGTGTTGATGTTATTAAAAGCAACATCGTTTGTGTAAGGCGTTAGTTGATAATAGTCATAACGAATTCCTGGAATTAAAGTAACACGACCATCAGCAAATTCAATTTCATTTTGAATGTAAATTCCACCTCTTAAAGTGTCGGTATCAGGAAAAGTTTTATTAGGGAAAATCTCACCGCTAACATTTTTTGTACTGGTTCCCAGGGTTTCATTAAATAATGTGGAATCTCTGGGACGACTGGTGGAAGTGTTAAATAAATCAAAACCATATACTAGGCGATGGCTGATATCTCCTGTGAAAAATTTGCTGGTAAATTGTACATCGCCACCAATAATATCTTGATTAAAACCAGTTTCGAGGATGCGGCGTAAATTCTGATTGGCGCTGTTAATAGTGCGAGTTTGGACATTTTCTGTACTTTCAGCAGTTTGGTAATAAATTTGCGATCGCACTGACTGCAAGAATGAGCTTAAGTTAGGATTTGTATATTCATGACTTAAACTAATGCGTCCCCGACTATTAGAATCATCAGCTACTTGGCTAACAGTGGTAGTGCGAGTAAAACCACTAAATCCTTCCGCAGTCCTGACTTGAGTGTTAATATTACGCTCAAATAATTCTCCTGTTAGTCGGAAAATATTATTTTCGTTTGGTTCCAGAACTACTTTAGTAAAAAAGTTATTACTATCAAAACTTTCAGGGTTGGGAGTTAATCCGCCGTAGTTTTGCATTTCACTACCATCACGGCGGGTATATTGTAATAAACCTGATAAGTTTCCACTTTTTCCGGCTAATGTCACTGAGGGAGAAAAACTATAGTCAGCCGTGTTATAACTAGTCCTACCACTAACATAAAATGGACGACTAAAAACCCTCAAATAATCTTCTGGGTCTTTAGTAATAAAGGAGACGACACCACCGATAGCATCACTACCGTAAAGAGTAGAAGCAGGGCCACGAATAATTTCTACTCTTTTAATTGAGTCGAAATCTACTAAATCTCTGGTGCTAGCAGTGTAAATATCTGGAACTCTGACACCATCGACTTGAATTAGTACGCGGTTGCCTTCAATTCCTCTAATATTAATACTAGAATTACCCTGACCAGCCATACCACTCCGCACCGGGCGATCGCGTACAGATATTCCTGGTTCATAACGGACTAAATCTTTGATATCTTGGATAAAATCTCTTTCAATCTTTTGATCATCAATGACGCTAATTGTACCGACTGAATCAATAATTGCTCTGGGGGTGCGAGTTCCTGTAACTGTAATTTCTATATCGGAATCATTAGTTTGAATTTCATTTTCGCTTTCTGCTTGATCTTCTGCTTGATCGCAATCCTCAAATTCTCTGTCTTCATCTGGATTATCTGGGTCAAAATCTGGAGGACAAGTTTCTTTTTCTTCTTCCTCTGCTTCTGGATTTATGGGAATATTAACAGGCTCTTGACTCAGCAATTTGATATTATTTGATTGAGCGAATGCTGTGGGCATGACAAACAGGTTCAGCACAGCTATGCTGAAAATTAAAGGATGTTGTTTCACTGTTTTTAACCTAAGAAAATACTAAGTTGTTAATTCAGAAAATTTATGCACTAGTACAAGTCCGCGTAAATAAACAGACCATTCAAAATCCATGAAAAGCCCAACGTAAAAGCTTTTTGAATTTTGACTTCACGGCGGTACTAGGCGCACCAGATTTATTAAATTCTTGACTGACGCTTATATAGTAAATAGATAAAGAAAGGCGAACCCAGTAAGGCAGTGACAGCACCTACAGGAAGTTCTACAGCACCCAGGCGTGACAGTAAGTCTGCAAAGCTGAGAACTAACGCCCCACCAATGGCACTTAGTGGTAAAACTACTTGATAATTTCTACCCACCATTAAACGAATTCCGTGGGGAACAATTAAACCGACGAAACCGATTAAGCCACCTATACTCACTGCTCCGGCTGCTAATAGTGTAGCTGTACCACCAATCAAAATGCGCGATCGCAATACTGAAACACCTAGCCCTTTGGCTATATCTTCACCCAAGTTCAACAAGTTAACAGCACGGGCTAACAAGCATCCAAATAACAAGGCGATGCTAATATAAGAACCTGAGATTTTTAATTCACTCCAACCACGTCCATTTAAACTACCAATTAACCAATTTAAAGCTGCTTGGATTTGACCATCTTCAGCCATTAATAACAGCACAGATTGAATCGCACCAAATAACGAACTAATTGCAACCCCACCTAAAATCAAGCGTTCTACGGAAATTCCATCATAACGGCGAGCTAGAAGGTAAACCATAATAGTTGTCAATAGACCTCCCAGCCAAGCCCCTAAAGGAACCCAAGTCTGCAATAATCCTAAACTCAGCATGGCCACAGCCGCTAAACCTGCACCAGCAGAAATGCCTAGCAAAAAGGGGCTGGCTAGTCCGTTTTGTAGCATTCCCTGTAATAATGAGCCTGACATTCCCAAGGCTGCACCCACCAGCAGGGCAGCTAAGGTGCGAGGTAAACGCAAATCCCAAAGAATTGTTTGATGGAGTTGATCACCTTGACGGATTAGTGCTAACCACAACTGATTGGGAGTCATGGCCACTGAACCAAATGACAGAGAAATTCCTGTAACTAGCAGTAGCCCTACACATAGAACAAATGTTGCTAATACCAGGCGATCGCCTCCTTTTCGTAATCGTAAGTCGCTCACTAAAGCCTTTGGCGATCGCTCCATAAACCACAACCTTAAAACTCCCATTTATATGGTTATTATTTGCAATAGTATCTAAAATTTATTTGAGCATTAATACAAAGTATTGTCAATAAAATTATACAGGTAAGCTACAAAAGAAACCCAAACTTAGCTAAAATTTGCTGTGAAATGTGGTTATTTAGATGTTAATACAAGCAGAGAACTTTATGGAACTTACAACCGAGTTTTAGCCATTCTGGTAACTATAATCAACAATCCATCTCCCTGGCGTATAAAACGCTAAGAGAACTCCACAAAAAAGTTGATCCAAATTTCTGCCACTAAAATTTTCCTCCCCCTGCTCTCAAAACGACGGGATATTTTATTATTTGGAAGTCTCTAATTTCTCATCCCCCTGCTCCCTGCACCCTGCCCCCCTGCTCTCAATTTCTCATCCCCACCATACTCTTGATCAGCGATCGCGTTTAACCCCACGGCGGGATGCAGAATTTTTGCCTCCTGTAGCATTGCGTGGTGACAACGGTTTCCCATGAGAGCCAGCCTTACCCTTGCTATCGTTGGATCTTCTGGGCTTGTGTCCATCTGAAATAGATTCAGGCTTCTTGTGAGGAACATTGCTGGCAAAGCCAGCCACCACTTCAAAAGGTAAGCGTTGTTTAATCAGTTTTTCGATATCTCCCAGCAAATTGTATTCATCGGCAGATACGAGAGATATAGCTTCACCTGACGCACCAGCGCGACCAGTGCGACCAATGCGATGAACATAATCTTCTGGGACATTGGGCAGATCAAAATTGACTACATGGGGCAGTTCGCTGATGTCAAGACCTCTGGCGGCAATATCAGTCGCTACCAATACCTGTAAACTGCCATTTTTGAATTTTGCCAAAGCGTGGGTACGCGCCGACTGACTTTTATTACCGTGAATAGCCAATGCTTGAATCCGGTCTTCGCCCAACTGCTTAACCAGACGGTCAGCACCATATTTAGTCCTGGTGAACACCAACACTTGATACCAATTATCTTGCCGAATCAAGTGGGCTAATAAATGGCGTTTCCGGTCACGATCTACTTTGTAAACCTTCTGTGCCACCGTCTCGGCGGTAACGTTGCGACGTGCCACTTCAATCATCGTCGGGTGATTGAGCAACCCAGTGGCCAGAGCTTTGATTTTATCCGAAAAGGTGGCGAAAAATAATAAATTTTGACGTTGTTTAGGCAGAAGCGAGAGGATGCGACGGATATCACGAATAAAACCCATATCTAACATCCGGTCAGCTTCATCCAGCACCAAAACCTCAATATGTGAGAGATTCACAGTCCCTTGCTGCACATGGTCTAACAATCGCCCTGGGGTAGAAACCAGAATATCTACACGACCCTTTAAAGTCCGTTTTTGGGGATTAATACTGACCCCCCCAAACATCGCCATTGTGTTCAAATTCAGATATTTGCCGTAATCACGTACACTTGATTCCACCTGTGCAGCGAGTTCACGAGTGGGGGTGAGAATCAGCGCCCGAATTGCCGGGTATCCATGAGCCGTACTTTTAGGGGTGTGGTTTGACAACCGATGCAGAAGTGGCAGAGTGAAGCTGGCGGTTTTTCCTGTACCAGTTTGCGCTCCAGCTAACAAGTCACCACCCGACAAGACAGCAGGGATAGCCTGAATTTGAATTGGTGTGGGTTTAGTGTACCCCAACTCAGTGACAGCACGGATAATTTCATTGGACAAGCCGAGATTAGAAAAAGACATAGAACTCCAAAGATAACATCGGCCTGTCGCCAGTGGCGGCATCAGTCTGAGGCGGACGGAAAAAAGTTTACAAGGTCTGGATGGGCAGTAGTAGCGCCAAGACTGATAGCGAATGCCGCCGTTCTGCATTCTAACAGAGTTTCAGCTAACAATCTCATCAGAAAAGCCCTCAGAAAATTTCCGAGGGCATGGGATTAATATTTATTCTTCTATTTGACACTTAATCAAGTGCGGAAACGTCTCTTACCCTGTCTATGCTTGGCAATTTCTTTACGCTTGCGTTTTTCAATAGGTGTTTCAAAGTGACGATGCTTCCTCATATCTGGAAAAATGCCAGCTTTAGAAACTTCTCGCTTAAATCGGCGTAGGGCTGACTCAATGTGTTCATTGTCACCCACGATTATTTGGGTCATTATCTCTCCTGCTAATGTAACGTACTTAATGGCTTATAATGTTAAGCTGTCCAGTTGAAAAAAGTGCTAAAAATACACACTTTTTTTCTTACCTGAGAATTCCTTTGTCAAATTTCAGGTTTTAAAGTTTTTTAGTAACGGTTACGAGAACCGCCACCACCGTATCCGCCCCTGCCACCAGATGAACCTCTGTCTTCTCTGGGTTTGGCTTTGTTAACTTTGAGGTCACGACCCATCCACTCAGCACCATCAAGAGCTTCAATTGCAGCTGCTTCTTCAGCTTCAGTTCCCATTTCTACGAATCCGAAACCACGTGGTTGTCCTGTTTCGCGGTCAGTAGGTAGTTGAACGCGTTTGACAGTACCATATTCTGCAAAAACAGCGCTTAAGGTATCTTGGGTAACTTCGTAAGAGAGGTTGCCTACATAAATTGACATTGATGATCTCCAAAATTATCACTGTGTAGAGATTTTGATTTCGGAGAAAAGTCTGTAAATACCAAAAGGGAAAAACCTGTCAATACTAAAAACAAAGACGCTCACCGAATTAGTTCTCTTAGTTTAAGATGACATATCTGGCAACTATTTAACAACTGCAAAAACTAGAATGGTTGAGTTTTATCCTTCAAACCTTCTCTACGTCTATGTTCTAGCCTAACACATTGCTTCAAGTCAAGAAATAGGCAGGGGATTGAACAAGCCTACAGTGTACACACAAGTCTTGCTTGTCTGCGTTTGAGCCTGTTTTGCCCTTTAAATCTCCCAAGATGGACAATTTTGGGCATAAATTATTTTCCCGTCAGGGGTTGACAGGTATAATTTTATACATTATAGTAGTGATAAGAAAGGCGATCGCTCCCGTCCAAGGTTCCGCGATCGCCTTTCCCTAAACCCCCATTTATGGAGATAAATACTATAATGACACAAGTTGAAAAGTTTGTAGAAAATCAACAGTTCGCCCCATCCGACTTACAACAATACTTACATGGCGAAAACTTTATTACACCTCCATTCCATCAATCTTTTAACAACCCATCGCCCAAAAGAGAACCGATTAAACATCTACTCATTGGTTCTGCAAAAACTGTTAGCAGTACAATTCACTATCTGCAAGTAATTGGCTATGCCAACGTTAGCGACTGGAGTCCATTGTTACCAACCGCTAACCCTGGTGAGGTAATGAGTATTTTAATTCGTCAGATTTTAATGGCTTAAAGCATTATTCTGCTCCCTAAATCCCCCTAGTTTGGGGGACGGGGAAAATTCTGGTTCCCCCCATAATTAATTGGGGGCTAGAGGCGATTCGATCACTTGTGTGTACATCGTAGCCTTGCAGGGGAGAGGTTTTCCAGATCCCGTAAATTTTGCGTCAGTCCTCTCTGACAAACTTGGGGTTTGTTGATTGATGTTGATTAAAATTGGGGTAAAAACTTTTAATTACCACTTTTAAACTAATTTTGTTACCTGTTTTTGGTTGAATTTATTTGCCTTTGTCAAGTTTTTTCTTGATTTTTATTTCTAATGGTATAAGACACATACATAGAAATAATGTAATCATTTAAGAACTACAAGTAAATATGACTACGCCACACAAACTACAGAAACCAAACCGGATGCCTATATTTAAAACAGGAAAATGAATATTATGAAACAGTCAAAAACTGCCCAAATTTTAGCAGCAGTTAAAGAAGATCAAGCATTACAAGCCAGACTTAAAGCAACAAATAATCCAGAAGAGTTCATTAAGATTGCTAAAGAGTGCGGCTATGACTTCACAATCGAAGAATTGGAAAATGAAATCAGTCAACTATCAGACGAAGATTTAGCAGCTATTGTCAATCCAGGGTGGGGAACTAGACGGCACATTCATCCTAGATAATTTTTAGGCACTCTCCGCGCTTTTAGTGCGGAGAACCTGGCGACAAAAGGCTCAAACTTATTCAAACCAATCTTGACCTCCTGGTAATTCAGCTAAATAATGATCAATAATATCGGGTAATTCTTTAGCCTGATATTTATAGGTTAAATGTACAAGCTTTTCAGCAACATTAATTAACATTTCTTGATTCAGTCTGTGTGTAATTTGGCTAGGTTTTAAAGTACCCTGAAATATTTCAGCACTCGCTGGTCTAATTGACATTGATAATGCTTCTTCTAAATATTCTTGCCATTCATCAGCTTTAATATAGTAAGATGTTTGATTGCTTTTAATATTTAATTTGGAGATTTGAATTACTGAGTCAGAAATAGATGCAATCCATGAATTAGTTAAACGTTGTTCAATTTGATTTTTAATGAGATGAATATATAATTTGACTAAAAATGCTGCTATTTTTCGGAGTATTCCCTGTTTACTCATCTCCTCCAAATCATCAATAATTTCCAAGGCATCATCATAACGACCTTCTAAGATACTTTGTCTTAATTCTATTAATTCTTGTGTCATATATTTGAGTAAATGGGGCAAGAAAACAAATAAAAATAATCATTATTGAAAACAAAAGCCAAAAAATCTGGCAACATTAGAATTTACATACATTGTTCAAATTGCTCAATAGCTTGAATATCGTCGGAAATAAGTGACACGATAATGAGAGTTATCTTCTAGTTTGGCTAGTAACGCTTCATACTTTTGCCAACTGATACCAGTAATGATGAATTTTTCTTCTGGGTCATCACTAGATGCAAGTTCGGAATCGTTTAAAAGTTCCTTCAGGCTACTGACCATTGTTTTTTGTCTCCTAGTAAGGCTTTGCTGGTTTTCTGCGGTCATGCCTTTTCTTAATTATAATTTTAATTTCCCGGATGACTGCGACTTCTATTCACCAGGGCTTTTATAATGTTGTTATTCTCGTAACGATAGACACAGAACGCCCCTGAAAAACTCATCGCCATGCTTCAGTACCCGAATCTCGAACAAGCGCTAAAACATAATTTTGGTTACGATGACTTTCGCCCCGGACAACGGCAAATTATTGAAGATGCGCTGCAAAATCGGGATTTACTGGTGGTGATGCCGACTGGTGGGGGGAAATCTCTGTGTTTTCAGTTACCAGCTTTGATTAAACCAGGTTTAACGGTAGTGGTTTCACCGTTAATCGCTTTGATGCAAGACCAAGTGGAATCACTGCGAAATAATAATATTTCGGCGACTTTTTTGAATAGTAGTCTGAATCCTCATAAGGTGCGATCGCGCGAAGAAGCCATCCGCAATGGTAAAGTTAGATTACTCTACGTCGCCCCAGAACGCCTTTTAAGTGAAAGGTTTCTACCCTTTTTAGATTTAGTACACCACCAAATCGGCATTTCTACCTTCGCCATTGACGAAGCCCATTGTGTTTCGGAATGGGGACACGATTTTCGCCCAGAATACCGCCAGTTGAAATCGTTGCGAAAGCGTTACCCAGATGTTCCCACCATTGCCCTCACCGCTACAGCTACAGATCGTGTCCGTGATGATATCATTCAACAATTAGGTTTAAAGCAACCTAGCATTCACCTGGCCAGCTTTAACCGACAAAATCTTTATTACGAAGTTCGTCCTAAATCTAAGTCTGCTTACGCGGAAATTTTAGAACTAATTCGAGAAACTGATGGTTCGACAATTATCTATTGTTTAACTCGCAAAAAAGTCGATGAACTCACATTTAAACTCCAAAATGATAAAGTTGTGGCTTTGCCTTATCATGCTGGTTTAAGTGATGAAGAACGTTCCAAAAATCAAACTCGATTTATTCGAGATGATGTGCGGGTGATAGTGGCAACAATTGCCTTTGGCATGGGAATTAATAAGCCAGATGTGCGGTTAGTTGTGCATTTTGATTTACCCCGAAATTTAGAAAGTTATTATCAAGAATCAGGTAGGGCGGGTAGGGATAATGAACCATCTCGGTGTACGATGTTTTTTAGTTTTAGTGATATTAAAACGATTGAATGGAGTATTAACCAAAAAACTGATCCTCAAGAACAATTAATTGCTAAACAACAGTTACGTCAGGTCATAGACTATGCTGAAGGTACAGATTGCCGGCGGACAATTCAGTTAGGTTATTTTGGCGAACGTTTTCCGGGTAATTGCGGTAACTGTGATAATTGTCGTTATCCTAAACCTGTACAAGATTGGACAATTGAAGCCATGAAGTTTTTATCTTGTGTGGCGCGTTGCAATCAAAGGTTTGGGATGCTGCACATTATTGAAGTGTTGCGGGGGTCTAAAAGTCAAAAAATTATTCAGAATCAACACGATAAACTTTCTACCTACGGTATAGGTAAAGATAAAACTTTGGATGAATGGCGAATGTTAGGGCGTTCTCTGTTACATCAAGGGTTGTTAGAACAAACTAACGATGGTTACTCAGTTTTAAAACTTAATGCTTTGAGTTGGGAAGTGATGAAGCGACAACGAACTGTTTCTATTGCTGTTCCCATAGCCCAAAAACTGAATTTAGTCGGGGAGAGTGAAAAAGCTGTTGAGGCAGAATTATTATTACAGAGATTGCGATCGCTCCGCAAAGAACTGGCTGATGAACAGTCTGTACCGCCCTACGTTGTCTTTCAGGATTCTACCCTAAAGTTAATGGCACAAGCCCAACCCCAATCTTTAGCCGACTTCGCTAAACTTTCTGGGGTAGGTAGTCACAAATTAGCTCAGTATGGTAAAAAATTCTTGGCAGAAATCACAGCCTATCGTCAAGAAAAAGGTGCGTCAGAACAAAAAAATTATTCTCTAGGTTCTTCCGCTTTTAATAATTCACCGAATGATAGTGAATTGGTGACATTAAGGCTGCATCAAGAAGGTTTGAGTATTCCTGAAATTGCCAACAAACGCAATCTTAGCCCTTCGACAATTCTCAATCACTTGTCAAAGTTAATGGCGAAAAATCAGCCTGTAGATTTAAATCAGTTAGTACCCCTAGAACATCAACAAAAAATTTGGCAAATTTTAGAAATTCTGGGTGATATTTCCTTAATTCCAGTTAAAGAACAATTGGGTGAAAACTATACTTTTGATGAAATTCGTTTAGTTAGGGAAAAGTGGCGGAGGGAAAGCCGTAAGTGATGGCGGAAGTTTTGCCGCTTCTACAGGAAAAGATGAGATTGTTAATGGACGACGATCGCTTATAGTAAAGTTTTATTAAAAATGAGTAAATTTTTGGATATTTATGCTCATTCTACAAGATAGTGATTTTATTCTCTACTAAGCGATCGCCGCCCTGGATGAGATGAGTAATTAAGCTGCATCCATCACACCAGCAATTTCGCCCCTAGACTCTGGTGATGGGATGGCGGGCGTTGATGGTGTTGTATTTTCACCTTTAGCAGTGATCACAGATAATACTTTGGGCAGGGTAATACAGACAACAGTGTTTAGCAGTGTCACCAATAGACCATCCATGAGATTCATATATTATCCTCTGGTTGTCAAAAATTAGTTATGACTATTTCTTAGTTTGACGCATAATTGAATCATTTTTTTTATATATAATTTTGTTTATCTTCTTAACTCTATAAGTCAGATAAATATGATTGACTAATTCAATGGTATTAACAATTGTAGCATAAACTTAATGCTTTTAGTCATCAAATATTTTTCCCCTCCAGGCTCAGACCCATACTTTTTTAAGAAGTCGGAGGCAAGAATAAATTAAAGTACATTAAGTAATGTAAAAATATTGAGATTGTTTCGTAGTGAGGGCTACAGCCCTCAAATAAGGACTAAAGTCCTTACTACAAACATTGAATTATTCCTGCTGCTCTACTTAGCTTTTCGATATTGAAGTGAAGGTGTTCTGTTCTCTAAGAAGGTCGCTACGAATTATGCAGAGATTAGTACCTTAACAGAGTAAATTAATTGGGGGAACACTTGGAACAAAATTGAGGTCTGAACTTACAGAATTGGCTACCTGTCACCACGTAGCTGGTACAGTAGGGAAAACTAGTAACTTCTATTCTGGACTTTGGAGATGTTGAACCCTGTGCGAATGGTTGAGGAAGTTGGGATTTACGCGCCAGGATTTTTGAGAGTAATTTGGGAAATGCTAAACAAACAGCAGCATTGATTAAAGTCAGCAGTAAAACTTCTACTAAATTGATAGGTAATCACCTCCTTTGTAAAATAGGTGGTCTGATGTTCTTTGTTGCTAAGACAACAAAAGCAACTGAATTATTTCAATAATCCATTGCTTTTACATTATATAAAGTAACTTTAACATATATTTTTATCAATACAAACGTTGAAATAGTGGAATATAGGACTCCTATTTGAATTTTGATAGCTTGTGTTGCGTAAGCCATACAAAACGACCTATACCTTGATTCCTTCTTCCCGGTTCCCTGTTCCCTACCTCTACGAGTAACAAAACGAATTCTCCTATAGCTTACAGAGTACACTATGTAGTGAGTAATATATCCTAATAATCTGTAAAACAGCAGTTTACTACATTGAGAATATATGTTATGACAAACATCCAAGCTACACCTACTTATTTATCCAAGATCACCAAGCGAGAAAGCCAAGAATTACAGCGTTTAGCTGATTATACCAATGTGGTTTTACTACCAGAAATTTGGCCATTGGCAGCAAAAAAATTTGGTGATATTGTTGCCCTGCACAATCCCAACTCTCAACCAGAAATAAAAATCACCTATATCCAGTTAGCAGACCAAATTCAAAAATTTGCATCTGGCTTGCAAGCGTCAGGAGTGAAAGCAGGCGATCGCATTTCTTTAATCGCTGATAATAGTCCCCGGTGGTTCATAGCCGATCAAGGCATGATGACGGCCGGTGCAGTTAATGCGGTGCGGAGTTCCCAAGCTGAAAGAGAAGAACTACTATTTATTGTCGCTAATAGTGGCAGCACAACCTTAGTAGTCCAAGATTTAAACACATTAGACAAACTCGGCGACAGGCTGAATGATTTACCCATTCGACTGATCATTTTACTCTCAGATGAAACGCCACCAGCAGAAGCCACCTTCAAGGTGTTGAACTTTTCCCAATTGCAAGAAATTGGTGCTAATCATACCCTGACGCGGGTTCAGCAAACAGGCGATACTCTAGCGACGCTAATTTATACTTCCGGCACTACAGGCAAACCCAAAGGTGTCATGCTGGCACATAACAATTTATTACACCAAGTCAAAACTCTGGGTACAGTAGTGCAACCACAGCCAGGAGACATCATTCTGAGTATTCTCCCTTCTTGGCACAGTTACGAACGCAGTGGTGAATATTTCTTACTTTCTCAAGGCTGTACACAAATTTATACTAACTTGCGTTCTGTCAAACAGGATTTGAAGAAATTTAAACCTCATTATATGATTGCAGTCCCACGCCTCTGGGAATCGATTTATGAAGGAGTGCAAAAGCAGTTTCGGGAACAACCAGCCAAAAAGCAACGCTTGATTAACTTTTTGCTGGGAATGAGTGAAACTTATATCCAAAAACAACGTATTGCCCAAGGATTGAGTTTAAATCATCTTCATGCCTCAAGTTTAGAGAAATTCACCTCTAAGGTATTAGCATTAGCTTTGTTACCCTTTCATGCCCTGGGAGAACGCTTAGTTTATGCCAAAGTCCGCGAAGCCGTAGGCGGACGTATGAAGCACGTCATTACTGGGGGTGGTGCATTACCCAGACACATAGATAACTTTTTTGAAATGATTGGTGTGGAGATTTTGCAGGGTTACGGCTTAACAGAAACTTCTCCTGTGACTAACGCCCGTCGTCCTTGGCATAATCTCCGGGGTTCATCCGGACAGCCAATCGCTGGTACAGAAGTAAAAATTGTAGATCCTGAAACCAAAACGCCTTTACCTGTTGGTAAATCTGGTTTGGTGCTATTGAAAGGACCACAAATTATGCAAGGCTATTACCAAAACCCGGAAGCAACAGCTAAGGTAATTGATGCCGAGGGATGGTTTAATAGCGGTGATTTGGGTTGGGTGACACCAGAAAACGACTTAGTGCTAACTGGCAGGGCAAAAGATACAATTGTCTTGACCAATGGGGAAAATATCGAACCGCAACCAATTGAAGATGCTTGTTTGCGATCGCCCTATGTGGATCAAATTATGCTAGTGGGACAAGACCAGCGCAGCATCGGGGCTTTGATTGTCCCTAATACCGAAGCCCTAGCAAAATGGGCAGAAAGTCAAAATCTAGAACTGCGGCTACCAGAAGAAAACTCTCCCGAACTCAGCACATCTATTGACCTGGAGAGTAAAATAATCCAGGACTTGTTTCGACAAGAATTAAATCGGGAAGTGCAGAACCGTCCTGGTTATCGCGCGGATGACCGTATTGGCCCCTTCAGGCTGATTCTCGAACCCTTTTCGATGGAAAATGGCTTGATGACACAAACCCTGAAAATTCGGCGGCACGTAGTCGCGGAACGCTATCGCGATATTATTGACGGAATGTATACCCGATAAACATTCCACCTGCTAACTATAGAGTGAACGTGAATTTATGGATGTCTCCAACCCTAACTTGTTGCTGAAGCGTGTTGTTAATGTCAAAGTCATAGTTACTCCCCTCTGGAAAGAGGAAGTACAACAGCAACTGCAAGCGCAAATCAATCAAAATGACCAACAACTGCAACAGCTGGACGTAGAAGGACAAAGAGCAATTGCGGCCATTCAAAAGCAGAGTCTACAACCACCAGGCCCCCAAACCCTGCAACAAATCGACGGTATCCAAGGCCAAGTTAATCAAAAGAAAACTGAACTGCTAGAGCAAAAAAATCAATTGCTACAAAATCTTCAGCAAGTACAGTTTCTAGAATTGGATCAAGAAGTCAATCAATTCCAAATGGAAGGCTTTTTCCGTGTTGAAAAGGGTGATAACTTGATTAGTAAAATGCAGGTAGAAATTCTCCTGCGCGATGGTGTTGTCGAAGATATTCGCGGCGACGTTTAACGGTTATCAGTTAAGAGACTTAATGAGGTTTAATTCCTCTATTTCATGCCTTGTTCACTGATAACTGTTCACTGTTGACTGTATTAATAATCAGCTTTGGTGGCGGGTTTAAATCCCCCACCATCAGCCTTGATCACTGATAACTGATCACTGTTCACTGATTTAAAACTCCTCAGCCAAGATACAATTTAATTTGGCAAAAGCTGTTAAAGTCCATAAACCATTGATTCTGATACCACTGTATGAGCATTCACGAAATATTTATGCCGGCGCTGAGTTCCACCATGACGGAAGGAAAAATCGTTTCCTGGGTGAAATCGCCGGGCGATAAAGTGGAAAAAGGCGAAACCGTGGTGGTGGTCGAGTCAGACAAGGCAGATATGGATGTGGAAACCTTCTATGAAGGATATCTGGCCCACATCATAGTACAAGCTGGTGATAGCGCACCTGTAGGATCTGCGATCGCCTACGTAGCAGAAACAGAAGCCGAAATCCCCACCGCCAAGACCTTAGCTAACTCCGGTTCAGCTGCGGCTACCCTCACCCCCGAACCAGTTGCAGTCACAGCCTCAGTGGGAACACCTGCCCAGGCAACTCAAAACGGTAACAACCACCGCGAAGGAAGAGTCGTAGTTTCACCCCGCGCCCGCAAATTAGCCAAAGAACTCAAAGTTGATTTAACTACCCTCAAAGGTAGTGGCCCCTATGGTCGCATTGTTGCTGAAGATGTAGAATCATCTGTAAATAAAGGCCAGCCAGCCGCCGCACCAAAACCAGCACCCGCACCCGCACCCGCACCCGCACCCGCACCCGCGCCAGTGCTTCCTGGTCAAACAGTGCCTTTCACCACCTTCCAAAATGCTGTAGTTAGGAACATGGTAGCCAGCCTAGCTGTACCAGTATTCCGTGTCAGTTACACAATTAGTACCGATGGCTTAGATAAACTTTACAAACAAATTAAATCCAAAGGCGTAACCATGACAGCGCTATTGGCTAAAGCCGTAGCGGTGACATTACAAAAACATCCATTATTAAATGCCAGCTATTCAGAACAGGGAATTGTTTATCATTCTGGTATCAACATTGCCGTAGCTGTAGCTATGGATGATGGGGGATTAATTACACCAGTATTGCAAAATGCAGACACAATAGATATTTACTCACTCTCCCGCACCTGGAAATCCTTAGTAGAAAAAGCTAAAGCCAAACAACTACAACCCGAAGAATACAACAGTGGCACATTTACCCTATCCAACTTAGGAATGTTTGGCGTAGACACATTTGATGCCATATTACCACCAGGACAAGGTTCAATCTTAGCCATTGGCGCATCCCGTCCCCAAGTAGTAGCCACAAGCGATGGTTTATTTGGAGTCCGTCAACAAATGCAAGTGAATATTACTTCCGACCACCGAATCATATACGGTGCTGACGCTGCGGCCTTCCTAAAAGACCTAGCAAAACTGATTGAAACCAACCCTCAATCCTTAACCATGTAATTAACCAGAGACGTAGAAACTCTACGTCTCCCCCTCCCTCTCTGCGTATCTTTGCGTTTAACCCTTCACACAAACAACCTGCTTCAAAGTAGCGACAACCTCCACTAAATCCGCCTGATTAGCCATCACCTGGTCAATAGACTTATAAGCACCAGGAATTTCATCCAAAACTCCCGTATCCTTACGACACTCTACACCCTGAGTTTGATCAATCAAATCATCAAGAGTATAAGCTTTTTTTGCCTTACTTCTAGACATTAACCGCCCCGCACCATGAGAGCAAGAACAAAAGCTATGAGCATTACCTTTACCCTTAACAATAAAAGATTTTGCTCCCATTGAACCGGGGATAATGCCATAATCTTCAGTTTGGGCGCGAACTGCACCTTTCCGAGTCACATAAACATCCTCATTAAAATGCACCTCTTTTTCAGCGTAATTGTGATGACAATTGACCTGTAATAAAGGTTTAGTCGCCTTTCCTCCCGCTAAATACTTCTCAATGATGTGCTTAAAACGTGCCATCATGACATCACGGTTAAAACGTGCGTAGTCTTGCGCCCACTGTAAATCGTGCCAGTAGGCTTGAAATTCTGGTGTACCAGCGATGAAGTAAGACAAATCAGGGTCAGGTAATTTATTCCCCGCCATTTTCGCTAACTCTTTGGCTGTACTAATATGGCATTGTGCGAGCTGATTTCCAATATTACGTGAACCAGAATGCAACATTAGCCAAACTTGGTTTTCTGTATCCAGACAAACTTCAATAAAATGATTACCTCCCCCCAGAGAACCCATTTGTTTCATCGCTTTGCTTTCCAGGTCTTGAACACCTGGATGTAAGTTGGAAAAATCCCGCCACTTTTGCCAATTAGCGGCAGACTTTTCCACATCTTTATTAGCATTAAATCCCGTAGGAATTGCTGCTTCAATATCTAAGCGAATTTTCTTGAGTTTGCCTTCGAGTTGTTCACCTGTAAATGGCATTTTGATAGCACTCATCCCGCAACCAATATCCACGCCCACAGCTGCTGGAATTATTGCTTCTTTGGTGGCGATAACAGAACCAACTAAAGCACCTTTTCCTAAGTGAACATCTGGCATCAAAGCTACGTGTTTAAATACAAATGGTAGGGATGCCACATTTTTTGCCATCTTGGTTTCATCAGATCCTAAAGGATGATTTGCCCAAGATAAAACTGGAGATGGTGTAGTAATTTCTAATTTTTCGTAAGGCATAATTTTATTTAATTTGCTGTATCGCTGGGTTCAGATCCCCGACTTCTCAAAGAAGTTAGGGATCTATACTTTGAAATAAATTCTGTATTATTAATGTAGTACATTGTAATTGAAGTGTCAATAAAATCGCCTAAAAAACAAAAGCAAGTCGTCCCAGCGAGAATTAGTTAAAATTTGTGAAGCAGTAAACTAACTGATTAAATCTGGTAAAATCCTATGGCTACCCGTCAAGATACCTTATGGGAAAAGTTTCTCTCCCCTGTAGTGCGGGCGTTCATTGATGAAAAGGCTTTGCAGCGTTACTCTGATAGTATTGACTGGGAGCAAGAGAGCGATCGCCTGCGACAATCTGATGTCATCATGCCGTTATACTACAGCCAGCAAAACTTTCATGGCATTGAAGGCGGATATCTCAATTCCAGTGCAGCTGTTTCCTACGATCCCATTACTCAATACGTTTTACCGCCTAACGAAACTGTAGTACGTCAAGCCTTAATAGATGCGATTAAAGTACAACCGCGACGGATACTTGATTTAGGCTGTGGTACAGGTTCTACAACTTTAAAGTTAAAACAGGCTTTTCCTCAAGCTGAAGTTATCGGTTTAGATTTATCTCCTTATATGCTGGTGAGGGCAGAAGATAAAGCCAGAAATGCTGATTTAGATATAAACTGGCAACATGGGAATGCCGAAACCACCAATTTCCCAGAGGCGCACTTTGACTTAGTAACAGCGTCTTTGTTATTTCATGAAACACCCAGTGTAGTATGTCAAGCCATACTGCGGGAAAGCTTCCGGTTATTGGTAACTGGTGGGCAAGTTTTAATCCTTGATGGTAATCAGAATACTCTACGTCAGTTACATTGGTTAAATGATGTTTTTGAAGAGCCATATATTCGGGAATATGCGGCTGATAACTTAGACGCACGTATGGGCGCAGCTGGGTTTGAAGCGGTGCGAACTCAAGATGTGTGGTGGATAAATCAGGTAACAAGCGGGATTAAACCGATTCCTGTAGCGGATGCAAATATCCAAAATCCAGCCCGTGATTACATCCCCACACCAACAGACACCACAATGGATAATAATGATTTGGAGGACTTTGGATCTCCAGTGTTTGGCATAACAACATGAGTTTAAAGGCAATTTTGTTTGATTTTAATGGTGTGATCATTAATGATGAGCGCATTCATTTACAACTGATAGATGAGATTCTGATTTCGGAAAATCTGCAACCTCAAAAGGTGAGTGAGCGTCAAGCTTGTCTGGGACGGAGCGATCGCGCTTGCTTACAAGAGTTGCTTAAAAGTCGTGGTAGAGTAGATAATGAAGAATATATTACTAAACTACTGCACCGGAAAGCTCAAGCTTATGTGCAGGAACTAGATAAAATTGAAAAACTGCCATTGTATCCAGGTGTAGAAGACTTAATCTATCAGTTGCGATCGCGCAAAATTGCCCCAGATCATCCCCAAACTGTGAAACTCGGCTTAGTTAGTGGTGCAATTCGCCCAGAAATCGAACTGGTACTAGAACGCGCCAAACTGACAGAATATTTTTCCGTAATTGTCGCCGGGGATGACATTAGCACCAGTAAACCGGAACCAGAGGGTTATTTGCTGGCTGTAGAACGTCTGAATCAAGCGTATCCTGATTTGGCTCTACAACCCCAAGAATGTCTAGCAATTGAAGATACTCCAGCCGGTATTGCCGCAGCGAAACAAGCACAAATGCAGGTAGTTGGTGTAGCGAATACTTACCCATTTCATATGCTTCAGCGTTGCTGTAACTGGACTGTAGATTATTTGATTGAGTTAGAACTAGAACGAATACAGGAAGTTTATTTACAAAAACAGATGAAACTTACTGCACCTGAGTGTTAAGATATGATATGTGTGTCAGAGTTGTTAACTCTGCATTCACTAGGGGAATTAGCTCAGTTGGTAGAGTGCTGCGATCGCACCGCAGAGGTCAGGGGTTCGAGTCTCCTATTCTCCACTTATTTTCATATCTGAAAAATTTGAATTAACCGCGTGTTTAACTCTTCTAATTGCTTGATTCCTAAATTACCAATACGCCGGGTAATCAAATTGCGATCTATGGTGACAATGCGGGATACAATCACCTTAGAACTAAGTTTTAAACCTGTGTTAGCAAACTCCGGATCTGAATCACTAATTAAAAATTCTTCCGGCTGTAAATTTATTAAATTTTGAGAAGAAATAAAACAAATTATAATATTATTACTGCCTGTAGAACTAACTCAGAGGACAACAGCCGGACGTAACTTAGTTTGACTGAAATCAGTAAATGGAAAAGGTGCTAATATCACATCTCCTTTTTTAAGAGACATTAAACAGGTTCTCCATCTTCACAGGTATAAATATCTGGTTTATTTGCCAAAAAATCAAAACAGCCTCCACTTTCAGCCAGTTTCACTAATTCTTGATTTGAGGGTTCAGAACTTTCAAACAATAGCTCTTGTGCTAAAATTTGGCGTTCCTCTGGAGAAAGAGCGCGAATAACTTGGATAAGAGTATTTATCAATTTTATATTAACAGTTTGGGTTTCAAGTGTTTCCCTTTGATTCATCCTTATAGCTCCTGAGTTTGACAAATAGCTGATTATTATATAATAGCTTTTTCCTTGTTGATTATGCACTAATTCAGCAGGTAAGCTAGGAAAGGGAAATTAGGTCATAGGGAATAACTTCTTCACCCTCATTGAAAGCAACCTGAGATTGTCTTAAAAATGTTTCAGTTTCACCCAGTGAGGACATTTTTAATAACTGTTGAATTTGTCCAGCAGTCATGATTCCATTGATTTAGATGAATTACCTCAGTTTGTGGGAATTCAGCAAATTTAGGTGAGCGCATGAGTAAATTACCAATTGCCAATTATCAGACAATGGAAAAACTATTTATGGCTACTATTTCTGAATGTTCACATATCCTCTCTACTGTACAATTTGTTTAACCTGGTATAAAAAGTTATTTTTATGATAATATGTTTTTAGTTATTAAGTAAACATATACATTCCGATAGTTACAATGGCAAATAAACAGGAGCAAGAGGGAGCAGAACTATTTAATAAAATAGGTTTAAACTGCTTCTATGATTTCCCTCAAGTTAAATTAAATGATATTACTTCGGGATGCAAAAATGAAGAACATTTAGAATTTGATTATCTGATTCCAGAAAATAATATTTGTTTAATAGGCGAAATTACAGAAAGAAATGATGATAGCGATATCAGAAAAAAGTATGATAAGTTTGTAAAATACATAAACATGATCAAGCAAATATATGTAGCTGGAGATATTGAATTATGGCATAAATTAGGAATCCCTGAAGAAAGTTTGATACATTTTAAAAATGTAAATTCTGTTCAAGGTTTTTTTATTACTACGGAGAAGGAAAGGTTTAATATCAATTTTTCAAATGTAGAAGATGTAGCTATATTCTATAAGTCCGATTTTCTGAGAATTAAAGATTATGCTGAAAGGATTGGAAAATGGAATAAATTTTATTTTTTAAATAATTTTAGTGTTGAATATCCCACAAATAGTGGTTTAACAATTTACGAGAAAGATAATCGTTTAATTAAAAATACATACGCGAAAATCAGCAGCGAAGATACTCCTTTCTCTGAGTTGTATACCTTTACTATATCCCCTTATAAGTTACTAGATATTGCTCATGTTTATAGAAGTGATGAATTTCCTTCATTGCAGAATTCAAATTTTAACTATCAAAGACCTTTGGATAGTAATAAATTAAAGGAAATAAGAACAAAATTATTAACTAATCCAAATTTTTTATTTCCATCTAATATTTTAGTAATACTTTCTCAAAAATGTGAATACAAACAGGATGTAGAAGGAAATTGTTATTTATATATACCTAAAAAATACGGTTCCATTTCTGTTATTGACGGTCAACATAGATTATTTTCCTATGCTGATGAGAAAGTTCAATCTATTATGAGGGATGATTGTCAAATCATTGTAACTGCTGTTAAGTGCAAAAGTAAAAACTTGGAAATTATTAATAACTTTAGTGCTAAGATATTTATAGAAATTAATATAAATCAAACAAAAGTAGAAATTTCTCACCTGGATAAAATCGCTTATGAGTTAGGAAGTGAAGATCCGAAAGTTTTAGCAACTAAGATTTTAATTACTTTAAATAATCGTCCAAAATTCAAATATTTTTTTGAAATTAGTTCAGATGTAAGTCATAGAGGTATCGTAGAAGCAGGAACAATTATTGATGCAATTAAAAAAATTACTAATCTTAATAAAATTAAACAATTGGAAAATCCCCGCAGTGAAAAAAATAAGTCTAAAAAAGTAGGTTTTGAAAATCTATTTGAAGCGACAGTAACAGAGCTATCCGACAAAGACACCCTAGTTGGTAAGAGTACCATTCTTCTTGAACACTATTTCAGTATCATTATTTTTTCAACTTTTAAACAAGATAAACCTACAGGTAAAAATCAACCAAGTAAAAATCAACCAAAAACTTCTTTCTTGTTATCAAAATTTTGGGGTGGTTGGGTTAACTTATTGGATATATTCTTACAAGAAGGTTTAGATTGGAATTCAGTTAACAATGAAATTAAGAATATCAAAAGTAATATCATGCAATTACGTAAGATGGAAAATTATAATGATATTCTTTTTAAACCAGATGAACCTGTAATACCAGATTCAAGTCATTCACCAACAAAAGTTTGTAAATTCTTAAATCAAAATCGTCAGCAACCTGTTTCTATTCAAAATATTAGTTGATATAGCAATCCTAAATGATACATGAGAGTTATATAAGCCAATCGGGTTTACGGGGAAGTCAAAAGTTTATTTTCCTAGCTTTGCTTTAGTTGTGACAATTGATTTAGCAATAATTTTAATTAACTGTTCACACTCATCTAAAAATATTTTTAACTTGTTTTTCAGTCATCATTTCGCGAGGCTCAGATCCCCGACTTCTTCAAGAAGTCGGGGATCTATATTTGTGTTCGAGAGGGATTTCTTTATTTATTCTGATGCGGAATCTTCACCGTAAAAGTTGTTCCCACACCTACAGCACTTTTCATCGTAATTTCACCTTGATGTCGTTCCACACACTTTTTCACAACAGGTAAACCCAAACCAATACCAACAATATTTTCCACATTTTGACATCGATATAAAAGCTCATAAATTTTTGGTTGTTCCTCTGGCGGAATACCTATACCTTCATCTATTACCTGAAAAACTATATATTCAGCTTCAGAATTTAAAATTAAATATATATGACCACCAGCAAATGAATATTTAATGGCATTCAATAATAAATTACTCAAAATAGAGTATAACAGCTTTTCATCTATATTGGCACGAAAACAATGCCCATAATTCCTGAATTCTATAACATGGGATGTTGTGCCAAAAAGCTGTAAATCTTCTACCAAATTCAAACAAAAATTTTCTACATTAATTAATTGAGGTGTGTAATCTAGTTTATCGGCTTCAGCCCTAGTTAAAGTTAATATATCCGTTAATAAATGATTCATTAATTTAGCTGAAGACTGAATCCGGTAGAGATTTTTTACCTGCTGCTCATCTACCACCTCCTTCAGAGTTTCACTTAACAACTGCGACGACAGCAAAATAATACTCAAAGGTGTGCGAAATTCATGAGAAATCATCGCAAACAAGCGAACTTTTAACTCACTGAATTCTTTTTGTTGAGCCAGAGAAACTTCTAAAGACTCAATTTGATCGCGTTTTACCCATTGACGGTTTAGGATAACACATAAACTAGAAATAACGGCAAGACTTAAAATTGTCCCCAGGATTTCGATCCAGATTCTGAAATTAATACTATCATTGGATTGATCTAGTGTTGCTCTGAGATAACTTTGTTCTTCTGCTTTAATCTCTGCTATCACTGGACGCATTTCTTCTCTAAGTTTAACGCTGCGTTCAGTAATATCATTCTGAGTTTGTAATGCAGTTTGATCTGTGTGATAAAGTTTTATAGATTCTTCTAAAAGAGCTAATCTTTGATTTACTAATAAATTCAACTGTGAAAATCGCTGTCGCTGACTCACACTAGGATGTATCTGTTCCTCATTGTTTGAGTTTGTAGTTCATAATATGTAAAAACTGTTACCTAATTTTTCTACACAAATTCTACACAAATTCTGCACAGTGATTACATATATAGGTTTTATAATTTGATTCGCACACAGAAAGGTTAGGTAAAACCTTAATCACTGAACTAAGAGACGAATTGTGGATGAAATGGCAAAATTCATATCATGGTTGGTTAATTGAAGTTATACCATTGCCCGAAGGTTACGCATTTAAATGTTGGATGCCGGATGAGCAAATCGGAATTAGCAATAACCAAGTTTATCCTGAATTATATCAAGCTATTAGGGCAGCAAGGAAAAGGGTAAAGCTAGAATCTGCAAGTTTGGCATTGATCTGTTTTTTAGATAAATGTTATCAAAACTGCCATCTTAGTCATCAAGAACATATAGCTTTGGTAAATTCAATTTATGAATTGACTACTTCAGTTAATAAATTTAACAATCAAGACTTTTAAATTCAGCAGATGCATAACCATTTTTTTTGTTTCGATAAAAACGCCAATCTTCAAGGGACAAGCTTCAGTAATTATATAAACTGTTTGAAGTTTCACTGGCTTTATCCCATAAATTTAGATCGCGGTAGTGGCAGATAATCTTTTTCGTCTCGTTAATTAGTATTTGATTCAGTTTTATTTTGGATAATAAGACACTTTGCACAAGGTATAAATCTTGACGGCAGGGTGTCTTTTTAAAGTATATTAAAATCCTAAAATCTTTCGCAAGGTAGATTCTAAAAATATTATTATCAGGATATTACAACCTTAGATAAACGTTGTAAACAAACAAAAAAAGCCTCTATATTCTTGAATACAGCTTCATCAGATTGCCTTTTCCTGCTATTGTGAGACGGTTTTTGATGATATTTGCTGACAATTACAAACACTGTTTACCTTAAGAGCAATCTAAACACTCTTGCCAGTTTGGCAGAAATTTTTGGTAAATATATCTAATTTCTAGATTTAATCCCCCAGAGGTAGAGAAGCAATAGACACTTGAATGGTGATAATTAACTATATGTATCTCCAGCAGAGAGGCTGTTAGTTGCTCGCCAGTGACTTTCAGATAGAATCACTGACTTGAATAAAACTTACAATGGAACATACACGGATATCATTTCATTTGCTTGAATAGCTATATTAATAGGAATCAAATTCACTATTTTGGATTATGCCTAGTAAGTTCATTGATGTTAAAGAGTATACTGTCCGGGCGCATAAAAGACAGATTCATACTCGTGTTTTCCATTTTGTCTGTAAGCAATGCGACCAAACGACACAAAGAGAAACTTTCGGACCTCGCCCATTATATTGCGAGCAATGCCGACCACCGCAAGCACCAAAAAAATCTCATCAGTCATCTCAAAAAGCAAAACCTAGAGCCATGACTTACAAAAGTGATATCGATTTAGGATGATTCAAAACTGTATGAATAATCTCTCACCATTAGAACCACCTGAAGCTTTTCTTTCTCCACTGTTAGAATTACGAGACTACTATGCTCGCTTGGTAGAAGAGTATGAAAGCTTATACACACAGGCGCGATCGCAGCTCAATCATGTAGATGCTTTGTTGTCTAATAGCTCTTCTACTTCAAACGCGATCGCTCATCTAGAAACCGTTCAGATGCGTCATCAGCTCTTTGCACCGGCGGAAAAAGACTCATTTTCATCACCTGACCAAACTGTTAACTCTATTCAGTCTGAATTACAAGATTCAGCAAACGGGAAAATAGATACTTCTGACCAGAGAACTACAGAGATTCCAGAGTCTCTAGAGAGTCAAGATAAATCAGTCAAAGTACCAGACATTCCCATGCTACCTGAGTATCAATCTCTAACTCGGATGGAAGCCATCAAGAGTCTGCTGCATGAACATCTTGGCACAGTTTGTCATATAGATTTTATTGTGCGATCGCTTTATGGCGAGTTAGAGCCACCTATCTTCAAAGTCGTTAAAGGTAGAGTCCAATCCTCGCTGACACAGGGTAGAGAAAGAAAGGCTTGGTCGGCGATTCCTGACGAACCTGGTTGTTACACTCTGAACTTAAGTTTAGTCAACTCCAACAAGACTAAAATTTACTCTCAAACTGCCAAGTACAACAGGAATAAACCTTCCCCAACCGTGAATTCCAACGTTGTCCCCATGCTGGCAGAATTTGAGAATCAATTTTTGATAGATGCTCTTTCTGATTTCTTAGAAAAACATTCAGGGAGAGTGTTCAGTGTAGCCCAAATCATCACCGGTCTTTATGGTGAACTAGATGAGCAGCAAGTACGAGAAGTCAAAACCAAAGTGCTGAACGAACTATCGCGAGGCTATCGCACCGGGCGATTTTCTAGAGTACCTGAAAAAATTGGCTACTACACTTGGGACTCAAAGTTGATGTTAGAAGTCAGCCGAGGGAGATAAGAGGGATGAGGGAGAAAATAGTTGATTTTTTCCCTACTCCCAGTAGATGATATTTAAATATTTTAATTCTAGTATTTAATCATCTCACTGCAATCAAGGAATAATTCCATGGCCGCAACCATCATGTCTTTGAATACTAACGCAATTCGTTGGGCGGATATGATTGAATATCCTCAAACTGGAGTTAAGAGCAAAATTCTGCTGGAAGATGGAAACTGCCGATATACACTGATGTCATTGGCGGCGGGAATGCACATCGCCGAACATAGTTCTCCTTGCAATGCCACTGTAAATGTAATTGAAGGGCAGGGTATATTGACCCTGGAAGGAAAAGAGCTAGTCTTAGAATCGGGAGTCTTTATTTTTCTCCCTGCTAACGCACGCCACGCCATAAAAACAGTGAAAAACCTGGCCTTTTTATTAACGCTTTCTGAAGCGAACAGCAAACCCTAATTATTTTGTATTGGTATTATTAGTCTTTCAAAATAATATATTTTTTGGAGTCAAAACTAATTAAACCTTCTTGTTGTAATTTTCCCATTAATCTGGTAATTGTCACTCTGGTAGTACAGCAAGCACTAGCAATATCTTCATGAGTAAAGCGAACACTTAAGCGAGTGCCTTCTGCTACTGGCTCGCCAATTTGCTGTTTTAAAAGTTGTAATAGATGGTAAAGTCTTTCTTCCACCCGACGCTTACCAGCAATTACTAAAAAACATTCTGTTTGTTGTAAGCGTTGATTGATTTTGGGTAACAAAATATGGCTCAGAATTGGGTTGACGGCGATTTCTGCTACGTAAATTGAGACTAACTCCACATCTGACAAGGCTGTGGCTTGATAAATGGGTAAAGAAGTCATATTAGAGCCAAAAATCATATCTTGTGCAGCTAATCCTATTAATATTTCTTCGCCGGTTTCACAAAAAGTATTCAGCTTCACTAAGCCCTGGCGAACATACCAAACGACTAAAGGATTGAGGGGAATAGTTTCTCCTTTAGTATGTTGATGTATAGGCCGATCCTGAATTAGATCACTGTTATTGTCGATTAGTTCTGTTTTCTGTTTCTGACGTTGATTGATATTACGTAACAACCAACGCAGAGAATTGGCGTTACCTTGTTGATTACGTACTACAGCCACTGTTAAAGCTGCGTCAAAATACTCGCCGTGATTTTGTTGTAGACGCACTACTAACTCTCTAACTCTGTCTGACTGACATAGCTGGCCAAGTTCACTGCGAAACAACTGTCTTTCTTCGAGGTGGACAAAGTTAACTATGGGTTTGCCTATGAGTAATTGCCTGGAAACATTGAGCAATTTTGCTGCGGCTAGATTAGCTTCTTGGATGATTCCTTCGCCATTAGTGACCAAATAGCCGTCTGGTGCAAACTCGAATAAATCCTGGTAGCGTTGGCGTTCAGTTTCTAGCAAGTTGCGTGTTTGAATCAGTTCTTCATTTTGCTGATAAAGTTCCTCTGCCGCTAATTGCACCATTTTGGAAGTACTATAGAGTTCCTTAAAAGCTTGGGGCAGCAATTCTGGCGGAATCCAAGGTAAGACGCTAGCAGTTTGGTACAAATCTGCTAAACGGCTGTGTAGTGCTTCTGTGCTTTGAATGAATTGTTCTATGTTCACCTTAAATTCCCGCTACTTGCTTGCAGAGGTTGAGCAAAAAAGTCCCCTAAATCAATACTGGGATTAATTGAGCCACTTTTAAAGATGCCCAATAAGGTTTTTGAATGGTGTACCATCAAAAGTGTAAATTTTGGGTTGAATAAATCAGAAAATTTGGGGATGACAGATAACTGTTCCCTGTTCCCTATCCTTACAAATAACTTTTATGCCTAACGGCAAGCTACGCAACTCTACATATATTCTAGTGTTCTACTGATTATTAAATCTACCATAAAATACTTAGATGCAAACTTGAGTAACTAAAATTTTGCAATTACAGCTAAATTCTTAACTGCTTGTAGATGGCAGATCGAGAATTGTATAGCATCGATTGTTCATCTTGATTTACATAACTTTAACTTCTTAAAAATTTACATTTTGGCATTAAAACTTACTTCTACCTTTGGTGAGACAATTTGGCAGACTGAGCTAAATAGGAACGTAAAAGTCTTCGACCTAAAAGATGTCCGATTTCCGACCAAATCCATGAAGCCGCTAATATTGTACTTAGTAAAGATATCAAATAAGCAGGCAGAGTCGGTAAACCAAAAATTTCTAACAAGGAGGCAAAGGCAATACAAACACCAATGGCAGTTCCGATAAAAGGAATTAAAAGTTGTAATTTGGCCCACCGGGGTAAGGTGCTAGAAGAATGATTTTTCATCCAATCTTGCACTCGTTTTTGCAGTGTAATCGCAAATGGTAATCCACAAAGAAGGCTAATTAACAGTCCAATTGAAAGTAAGAAGTATGGTGGCTGAGGAAATTTGAATAATACGAAGTCTTGGAATTGCTGTAGATTTTTAGACCAGTCCATAATAAATATGCTCCCGGTTTTGAATGCAATTGCTTTGTATCGAATATTTGTGATGATTATTGCCTTCATTTATGACGGTAGCGGCTATTTTTATCTCTAACGTCCACCGTAAGAATCAGTTGACTATGAGCGTAGGTATAGGATTAAGTTTAAGTTTTATCGTGCGATGGAATACATTGTATCGCCCATAAATGGAATTTATCTCGATTAGTTGTGAGGTGATATGATTTCGACCCTACCCCCTACGATGTACACACAAGTAATTTAAAGAGTATCCGACGCACCGACGACGGCTGTTAAAACTGCGACTTTCCTTGAGCATCACAACAATGAATTAGTATAAATCTCAGTATTTTAGTGATAAATGTGGTTTAATAGTTGCAAGTAATTCTTATTAAAATCTCCAATTGCTGACAATTAAGCATACGCGTTGCAAGGTTGCCGGTAGCAAATGACCCTATGACTCTCAACCTCTCCCAATCGGCTTACCATGAACTCATCTATGAAAGTGAGCAGAATCAACCCACACCTGATACATCTGATGGATTTGATGTCACTTATCAGTATCCTGTGAGACTTGGTAACGGTTACACTCAGTATATCGATTTACGAGCAGGATTAGATTTACATATTGCCAACTATCAGTTGTATGAAGAGTTAATTACAAAATCCTCTGATCGAGAACATCAGATTGAGTATACTTTTGAGCTTTCAGGTGTGAAGGCTGGAAGCTATGGCTTTTTTGGTAGCGGTTTAGCACCAGGGGAAAATTTAGAATATTCACCGCTTCAACCAGTCACCTGGGTGAGTGTTCATGTAGAACCTGAGTTATTTTGCCAGTGGTTTGGCAATATGGGAGAACTACCAGCAAATTTGCAACCATTAATCCGTAAATCAGACCAAAAATACTATGAACGTCACGGTAAGACTACCCCGGCAATGCAAATGGCACTACAACAACTGTTAGGCTGTCCGTATCAGGGAAACACAAAGCGGGTGTATCTGGAAAGCAAAGTTTGGGAATTGATGGCGCTTCAGGTTGATCAATTCCTGGAAATTCAGACGGTGGAGACAACCAGCAAAAGTTTAAATGCAGAAGACATTGAGCGCATTCATTACGCCAGTGAAATTTTATTGACGCGGTTGGATCAGCCACCTTCGTTGATGGAGTTGGCGCGGATGGTGGGAATTAATGATAATAAGTTGAAAGTGGGATTTAAGCAGGTGTTTGAAACTACAGTGTTTGGCTATCTGCATGATTGTCGCATGGAGCGATCGCGCCAAATGTTAGCAGCCGGTAGACTCACGGTAACTGAAGCCGCAAAAGCCGTAGGATTT
Organism: Nodularia sp. UHCC 0506; assembly: GCF_034931045.1. NCBI lineage: Bacteria > Bacillati > Cyanobacteriota > Cyanophyceae > Nostocales > Nodulariaceae > Nodularia > Nodularia sp. UHCC 0506. Next base: position 30,546 of record NZ_JAYGHH010000027.1, on the reverse strand, counting down.
GCCAATCGAGGTTATTTTGCCGCCTCATTCCGGCGTAAATTTGGCGTAAATCCGGGAATTTATCTCAATGACAAACGACAAAAATTAAAAAACTCCGTCTAGCGATCGCAAAAACTCCGTCTAGCGATCGCAGTATTAACCCATACATCAGAATTTTCCTGTAATCTTTTTGATAGTAATTATTAATTTAACCTATTAGTGGCTAATGGTAATGAAAGTATTTCTTAATCCTTAGCTCCTAATTCCCTAGTCCGTGATTTATGTGGTGAAGAGAGTGATGTTAAATCAAGTGCAAAAACTAGCTTGGATGACAGGTTTGGCTTTCGTGTGGGTGAGTTTACCTGCTTTAGCTGAAGACAACCAAAAACCAATAGGTAAAACTTCTGAATTAAGTAGCATAGAACAGTTAAATATTCAGCCGTTACTGGCTCAGTCTCTGATTCAGGTAACAGGTGTCAAGTTACAAGCAACAGACACAGGCATAGATGTAATTTTAGTAAATAATCAATCAGATAAACTGCAACTAACCAATCAGAGTCAAGGGAATAGTTATATTGTTGACATTCCTAATGCTCAATTAAGCTTACCTAATGGTGATGTTGTCAGTCAAGAAAAACCCACGGCGGGAATTAATGAAATTACAGTTACTAACCTGGATGCAAACACCATTCGGCTGACGGTGACAGGTGAAGCTAGTGCGCCACAAGTTGAGTTATTTGATAGTGACGAAGGTTTGATTTTTGGTGTTATTTCCACCGTGTCTACTACTCAAACACCACAGACACCACAAACACCAGCAGAAGAACAAACCAGCACTGAAACTCCAGAACCGATTGAATTATTAGTCACAGGTCAGCAAGATAGATACCGTGTACCCAATGCTTCCACTGGAACTAGAACTGATACTCTGATCCGAGACATTCCTCAGACTATTCAAGTAATTCCTGAACAAGTGATTAGAGATCAAAGAGTGACTCGTTTAAGAGATGCACTGCTGAATGTTGGAGGTGTACTTCAAGATGGTGGGTTTGCTGGTACCGCAGACCAAATTGGTATTAGGGGATTTTTTGGTGGCGGTACTTTTGGTGGTGGTATTTTAGTTGATGGTTTCAAAGATGGACGAGGTGGTATTAGAGAAACCGCCAACGTCGAACGGATAGAAGTTCTCAAAGGTCCAGCTTCAGTTTTATATGGTGGCGTTGAGCCTGGAGGAGTAATTAATTTAATTACAAAGCAGCCTCTGAGAGATCCCTACTATAATGCTGAATTGTCAGTGGGTCGTTTTTCGACATTTCGCCCTAGTATTGACATCTCAGGTCCACTAAATTCTGATAAAACTCTGCTATATAGGCTTAACTCTGTTTACGAAACTTCAAACGGTTTCCGTGATTTTAATCAAGATGTTCAAAGATTCTTTATTTCACCTACTTTAAAATGGGAAATTGGCAAAGCAACCAACTTAACATTTCAATTCGACTATCTCAACGATGAGCGTCCATTTGACCGGGGATTTTTAGCCTTTGGAGAGGGTATCATTGACACTCCTCTAGAGCGTTTTTTTGGTGAACCAGATGATTTCAGAAAAGTTGAAGAAATAGGCTTGAGCTATCGTTTAGAGCATAATTTTAACGATAATTGGAAAATACGCAATGCCTTTCGATATCAAAGTTCAGATGCTTTTGATTATCGTGCTGAACCTGTGAGATTAGATGAAACAACAGGCATTCTTACACGGAACTTTAGATCCAATGATGACTATAGCGAAACTTATACTTTACAAACTGATTTAGTTGGTAAGTTTACTACAGGTTCAATTAATCATACTCTTTTGTTTGGTGTTGACTTAGCTAGAGCTACATCAGGGGGAACTCAGAAGCGATTACCTGGAGGAATTACACCAAGTATTAATGTATTCAATCCAATTTACAACGTCATACCCAGACCTGGTTTAGAAGAATTAACCAACGTTGTGCGTAATAACCAGAATAGCAACGATGGTTTAGGAATTTTCTTGCAAGACCAAATAGCGTTTGCAGATAATTTCAAATTGCTTGTGGGTGGAAGGTTGGATATTGTCGATCAAAACAGTAAGAATTTACGGAATGATTCTGAATCTAATCGCTACGATTCTGCTTTCACTCCCAGATTCGGTATTGTTTATCAACCTATTCAACCTATTTCTCTTTATGCTAGTTACAGCCAATCATTTCAACCAAACTTTGGTACAAGAGTAGATGGTTCATTTCTAGAACCTGAACGGGGAACTCAATACGAAGTAGGAGTAAAAGGTGAATTTTTGGATGGCAGATTAGCGGCTACTTTAGCAGCTTATCACATTACAAAATCAAACATTGCTGCCACTGATCTTGCTAATCCAGACTTTCTCCTTCCTGTAGGTGAACAACGCAACCAGGGTATTGAACTCAATGTAGCGGGAGAAATTAGTCCTGGTTGGAATGTGATCGCATCTTATTCCTATATTGATGCCGAGATTACCAAAGATAATGACGGTTTGCAGGGAAATCGTCCAGCGAATGTCCCATTTAATACGGCCAGTTTGTGGACAACTTACGAATTACAACAAGGTGATTTGCAAGGGTTAGGTTTAGGGTTAGGTTTGTTTTATGTAGGCGATCGCCAAGGTGACTCCAGCAATACCTATATCATCCCCAGTTATCTGAGAACAGACGCAGCAATCTACTATCAACGTGATAATTGGCGTGCGGGTGTTAATATCCAAAATCTGTTTAATCAAAAGTATTTTCTCGGAGCAAATTTTGGGAGAGTAGCCATAGAACCGGGCGCACCATTAACGGTTATTGGTAGTTTTTCTGTGACATTTTAAACAACTCAGGTTTGGGGTAGAAGTAACCATCATGAATGACAGTTATATCAAATTCAAACGCTTAACTCGCTGCTGGCGATTGGTGTTCACAATATTGTTTACTCTCATCGTAACTGTAGCTTGTCATCGTGGTGGTTCTCTACCTGTGAATGAACAGATAACAAACACAGCTTGTCGTGATGTTGAACACGCTGCGGGTATCACCTGTGTTCCCGAAAAGTTTGAGCGACTGGTGACTTTAGATGATGCTGAAAATGCGATCGCATTAGGGGTTAAACCTATTGGTGCTGTGTTCTCAGATTTTTCATCATATTGGCAAGATCAGCTAACAGGAGTCAAAAACATCGGTAAAATTGGCGAACCTAACTTAGAAAGTATTCTCGTACTCAAACCAGATTTAATTGTGGGTTCTGGATATCACAAAGATATTTATCCTATTACTTCAAAAATTGCTCCCACAGTTTTATTAACATATCAACACAGTGGTCAATGGAAAGAGGTATTTACAAATATTAGTGTGGCGTTAGGTAAGAAAGAAGTTGGGCAACAAGTAATGGAAGATTATTACCAACGTCTCAAAGAATTTAAGCAGCAAATGGGTAATGATTTATCAAAATTTAAAGTTTCTGTGGTGCGCGTCTATCCAGATAAAATAAACCTTTATCTACTTGATTCCTTCTGCGGAATAGTTTTACAAGATGCGGGATTGTCTCGTCCAGAATCCCAAAATTACACTGCATCAGAGGCAGAAAAATTATTTGGTAATCCGATTCAAGTGTCTATAGGTAATGAATTAATCGAAAAAGCCGATGGTGATGTGATATTTATTTGGACATACGAAAATAACGCCAAAGGCAATCAAACTGCTAAAAAGAAATTAGAGGAATTACAAGCAAATCCTCTGTGGAAAAATTTAAAAGCTGTACAAGCAAATAAAGTTTATGTAGTTCCAGATTACTGGATTGGTAGTGGTATGTTAGCTGCTAACGCAATTATTGATGATTTATTTAAATATCTGATTAATCAATCATAAGATTGATGAAAGCTTTATTTATGTTAATTTAGGGTTAAATATTTTGTTTATTTATTTTTTATCAAGTCGCCATGACAATTCATACTTTATTTGTTTGTAAATCTTGCAGTACCGTTCTCTCTCACGAAGAAGCAGACGAACGCGCCGAAGGAAATCAACTATTGGTCAAGTTGCTGGAAGTGCAAAAAAACGATTCAGTTTACAGCACTATTAATATTCAGGCTGTGGGATGTTTATGGACTTGCGTTAAAAAATATTCTTGTGCTGCGACGTTGGTTTGTCCGCAAAAATATACATACCATTTTGTTGATTTAACAGAGGATTGTATAACTGATTTGTTGGAGTTCAGCCAGCTTTATCAAGCGAGTCAAGATGGATATGTTTTACCCCCCAAGCTACCTGGAACTTTGAAATCGCATCTTTTAGTACGAGTCCCTCCTACACCTATGGCGTTGCTTCAGTAATACCTTTGAAGATATTCGTAACCTCTACCGATTGTCACAAAGATTTCCGTAGGGTGTATTTAGAGAACTCCACAAAAAAGTTGACCTAAATTTCTGCAACTAAAATGACCTTTCCTCCCCCTGCTCCCCGCTCCCTGCCCCCCTGCTCTCAAAACGACGGGATATTTTTTTATTTGGAAGTCTCTTATGGATGTTAGTTCTAATGCACTGAGAATCTAGGATGGTGCGTTGCGCTACGTGACAACAAACCCGACGAAAAAGGATCAGGAAACTGACTGCACTAACTTGATTTGGTGAAATTGGGATAAGATTGGGTACAAAATCTCAGTTTAGTAAAATCCAAATAATTTGCTGTAAATATTCATTACCTGATTCCTATGAGTGAAACTGTCCTAGAGGTTCGTAATCTACAAGTTGAATTTTCCAGTGATGGTAGCAGTGTCAAAGCTGTTGATGATATATCCTTTGAGATTAATCGCGGTGAAACTCTAGGAATAGTCGGGGAATCGGGTAGTGGTAAATCGGTGACAGCATTGGCTGTGATGGGTTTGTTGCAAAGTCCCGGTAAGATTGGCGGTGGTGAGGTTTGCTTTCGTTCCCAGCCTGATGCTAAACCCATTAATTTGGTGGAGTTACCCCCACAACAAATGCAGCTTCACCGAGGCGGCGATATCGCCATGATTTTTCAAGAACCGATGAGTTCGCTAAATCCGGTTTTTACTATTGGGTTTCAGATGGCTGAAGCGATTCAGCAGCATCAGAATGTTTCGGAAACTGAAGCCAAACGCATTGCGATCGCGCTCTTGCAAGAAGTTAAACTTTTACCTAGTGATGAGATTATACAACAGCAGTGTCTGGAAACTTCAGGTCAAGCAGATGGATTAAAGTTGGCTAAATTAGTCAAGCAGCAAAAAGCAGCTATCCTCGAACGTTACCCGCATCAACTTTCTGGAGGTCAGCTACAACGGGTGATGATTGCAATGGCTATTTCTTGTAATCCTTTACTATTGATTGCTGATGAACCAACTACGGCTTTAGATGTGACTGTGCAAGCAACTATTCTAGAGTTGTTGGCAGAATTGCAGCAAAGCCGTGATATGGCGATGATTTTTATTACCCACGACTTGGGACTGATTTCAGAAATTGCTGACCAAGTAGCGGTAATGTACAAAGGTCAAATTGTCGAATACGGTGCAGCCGAACAAATTTTTCATAGTCCTCAACATCCTTATACTAAGGGTTTAATAGCTTGTCGCCCTACACTCAACCGCCGTCCTCATAAACTGCTGACCGTTTCTGACTATATGAGTGTGGAAGAAACGCCAAATGGTAAAGAAATAATTCAAGCGAAAGAACCCCAACGTCCTCCAGAAATCAGCATTGAGGAGATATCTCAAAGGTGGGACAACCTCAATAATAAATCACCTTTATTAGAAATCCGCGACCTCCAGGTGGGTTTTCCGGTGCGGGGCGTATTTGGGATCACAAAACGCTACAATATGGCGGTTAATCATGTTTCTTTTGATGTCAAGCCAGGGGAAACACTGGGTTTGGTGGGAGAATCTGGTTGTGGTAAAACTACCCTGGGTAGAAGTTTACTACGTTTAATTGAACCGATGGGTGGGGAAATTATTTTTCAGGGTCAAAATATTACTACTCTCAAAGGCGAAGCGTTGCAGAAGTTGCGGCGAGAAATGCAAATTGTTTTTCAAAATCCTTTTAGTTCTCTAGACCCCCGAATGAAAATTGGGGATGCGGTGATGGAACCGTTGTTAATTCACTCTGTGGGGAAAACCAAGAAACAACGCCGAGAACGTGTAGTTGAACTTTTAGAACGGGTGGGTTTAAATGCAGATGCAATGTCCCGCTATCCTCATCAGTTTTCTGGTGGTCAACGCCAACGGGTTTGTATTGCGCGGACTTTGGCTTTAAATCCCAAGTTTATTATCTGCGATGAGTCGGTTTCGGCGTTGGATGTGTCTGTACAGGCGCAGGTGTTAAATCTGCTGAAGGAATTGCAAGAGGAATTTCAACTGACTTATATTTTTATTTCTCATGATTTAAGTGTAGTTAAATTTATGAGCGATCGCATTTTAGTCATGAATCGTGGTCAAATTGTAGAACAAGGAACAGCCGAAAGTATTTACCTAGAACCCAAGGAAGAATATACCCAAAAATTAATTGCTTCCATTCCTACTGGTAGTGCTGAACGGGTACGCGCTAGACAATTACGGACACCATGAATCCTCAGAAAAATCTCAAATTTGCTTGGTTGGGAAAAGTTTTAACCTTCATTGAATTTGTGGGAAACAAACTCCCCGACCCACTGACAATATTTTTTCTATTATCTTTAATGGTAATTGCAGTTAGTGCGATCGCATCTGCGGCAAATCTATCTGTAGTCCATCCTGGAAACGGTGAAACTATCGTTGCGGTTTCTTTACTCACCCCTGAAGGTATCCGCCGCATTTTTACTTCTGCTGTCAAAAATTTTACTGATTTTCCCCCTTTGGGTGCTGTGTTGGTGGCTATGTTAGGCGTAGGTGTTGCCGAATACACTGGTTTGCTTTCAGCATTATTACGAAAAATAGTATTAATTGCCCCTAGTAAATTTATCTGTCCCGTGGTTGTATTTGCCGGGATTATGGCTAATCTTGCTGCGGATGCGGGTTATGTAGTACTTGTACCCCTGGGTGCAATTATCTTTTTAGCCTTTCGACGGCATCCTTTAGCTGGTTTAGCTGCGGCTTTTGCGGGTGTATCTGGTGGTTTTAGTGCAAATTTACTGATTAGTTCCCTTGACCCGTTGCTGGCTGGATTAACCCAAAGTGCGGCTGAATTAATTAATCCTAATTATGCAGTGAATGCCACGGCTAATTATTATTTTATGGCAGTTTCCACATTTTTAATTACTCTCATTGGTTGGTTTGTCACAGAAAAAATTGTTGAACCAAGATTGGGTAATTATGTCGGAGAAGTAGATTTTCAAATGTCACAACTTAGCGCATCTGAAAATAAAGGTTTACGACGGGCTGGTTATGTTTTATTAGCATTTATCGTTTTTTTGCTGGTGATGGTTTTACCACCACAAGGAATTTTACGACATCCAGAAAATTTTACAATTATCCCGTCACCTTTTCTTGATAGTATTGTATTTATTATTGCCTTAGCTTTTCTGATTCCAGGCATTTTTTATGGCAAAGTCGCCGGCACTATTCAAAATGACAAAGATGTAGCTCAAGCTTTGAGTCATTCCATGAGTGCTATGGGATATTATATTGTTTTAGCGTTCATTGCGGCTCAATTTATTGCCTATTTTAGCTGGAGTAATTTAGGCGCGATTATGTCGATCAATGGGGCGGATTTTCTCAAGTCTACAGGTATTACAGGCGCACCATTATTAATATTATTTATTTTAGTTAGTATGTTGCTGAATTTATTTGTGGGTTCAGCTTCGGCAAAGTGGGCTATTATGGCTCCTGTGTTTGTACCAATGTTTATGTTAATGGGTTATTCTCCAGAGTTAACCCAAGCTGCATATCGCATTGGTGATTCTACAACTAATATTATTACGCCGTTGATGCCTTATTTTCCTTTGGTGGTGGCTTTTGGGCAGAAATATGATCAGAATTTAGGCATGGGGACGTTGATAGCTATGATGTTACCTTATGCGATCGCCTTTTTGTTGGGGTGGTCTATGCTGTTAATTATCTGGTTTGTTTTGGGTTTACCTCTTGGCCCTGGGGCTTTGATGAGGATTTAACAGTTATCAGTTATCAGCCATAATTGGGTTGAAATCCCTTACTATATCGGCGTGATAACTGTTCATTGATTTCACGAACCACAGAGGCGCAGAGGACGCAGAGGAGGAGAAATGAGGAGTTATGTTGAGGAGATGGCTTTGTTGTTGGGGTTACAGCTTGGAGATGAATATGTTGATAGGGTGGTGCAGAATTTTGAGATAATTAAGGCGATCGCTCAATTAGTGAATGAGTTTCCTTTACCAGAGGAAGTTGAACCTGCTTCTGTGTTTGAACCATGAATGATGCTGTATCAATTGCTGCGGCTGTGCGTAGAGGCGAAGTTAGCGCGGTGGAAGTTACTAAAGCTGCTTTAGCTAGAATTACTACACAAAATCCTCAACTCAATTGTTTTACAGCCATAACTGCGGAAACTGCTTTAATTGATGCAGCTAAAATTGATCAGGAAATCGCCCAAGGTAAAAATCCCGGTTTATTGGCTGGTGTGCCTTTTGCGGTGAAAAATCTCTACGATATCGCTGGTTTAACAACTTTAGCCGGGTCGAAAATCAATGCCGAAAATCCCCCAGCTAACCAAGACGCGACAGCAGTAGCCAAGTTAAAACAAGCAGGGGCGATACTGGTTGGGGCTTTAAATATGGATGAGTACGCCTATGGATTTGTTACAGAAAATTCCCATTATGGTGCTACCCACAACCCCCACGATTTACAACGCATAGCTGGTGGTTCCTCTGGTGGTTCATCTGCGGCTGTAGCGGCGGGTTTAGTCCCTCTGACCCTGGGTTCTGATACAAATGGTTCAATTCGGGTTCCGGCGGCTTTGTGCGGCGTGTTGGGCTTTAAACCCACTTATGGGCGCTTGTCTCGTACTGGAGTAGCTTTATTTTCTAGCAGTCTTGACCATGTTGGCACTTTTGCCTGTTCGGTCGAGGATATTGCTACAGCTTTTGATCTGCTGCAAGGTGAAGATCAGCGTGACCCAGTTTGTACAAAACGCTCTCCCGAATTATGTGTACCACAATTATATCAAGATATCTCTAATATCAAAATAGCGATCGCAAATGATTATTTTACTCAAGGTGCATCACCAGAAGCTTTAGCCGCAGTACAAACAGTAGCGGATGCTTTAAGTGTAACTGACTATGTAACTATCCCTGAAGCCCATCGCGCCAGAGCAGCAGCCTTTGTAATTACCGCTAGTGAAGGGGCAAATCTACATTTAGAGCAATTAAAGTCCCGTCCCCAGGATTTTGATCCGGCTACACGCGATCGCTTTTTGGCGGGGGCATTAATACCGAGTAGTTGGTACATACAAGCACAACGGTTTAGAAGTTGGTATGGCGATCGCTTCCGGGAAATCTGGCAAAATGTAGATATAATTCTCGCCCCCACCACACCGATTTCTGCGCCGCTAATTGGTCAAAAAACCATGATTTTAGATGGTGAAGAAATTCTAGTGCGTCCTCATTTGGGATTATTCACACAACCATTATCTTTCATTGGCTTACCCGTTTTATCAGTACCAATTCAACTACCAAATGCTTTACCTTTGGGTGTGCAAATCATCGCCGCACCCTACAATGAAGCTGTAATTTTACGCGTTGCGGCTGTATTGCAATCCCAAGGTGTCATTACTGGTGAATCAGGGACTTGCCTTATCGGATAATGCTCGTTCTTTAACAATAGAAATTTTATCAATTATCGAACTGGTAATTAATTTAGCTTTTATTTCCGTTAAATAATCCTGAACTATCATATTCAATTAAGATTGAAGTAACATTAAACGAGCTTCTAAATCAGACCACATTTGATAAAAAGCACTCCATTCCACAAAATCTGCTTCATCTCCTAATTGACCTGTTTTAAACTGTTGATAAAAATCTGCCGATGATAATTGATACTGTTGTTCAAATGCTTGTAAATCATTTTCTAATTCTTTCATTTGCTGTTGAATATTTTCTCTTTCTTGATTGATAATCTTTCTGAGTGATGAAGCCAAAATATCACTATACCCTCCTTGTTGAGAAAGTGCTTCGAGAGCTTTTAATTGATTGATTATTTCTGCTTGAGTTGTCATTATTACTTCTTACTTTTAGATAATGTTTATATCTATTATAATATTTACTAGGTTAGATTAGGCGCATTTTCGCAGCCGATTCTAGAAGTGGGGCTGCAAGCCCTGGATGCGACGCTGCTAATCAAACAGTAAGAGCAAATGAGCAAAAATTTTACAACAACAGGGTAATCACACCTTGTTGGTATTAAAGTTATAGGGTGAAGCTTTCAGCATAAACTCTATTAATAAAAGATGAACAAACCTAGCAATAAATTGCAGACTGGTGAGTGTCTTTGTTGTCATCCCTTAGCTAATCGTCGTCATTTTCTGAAATCTCTCCTTTCCGGAGCCGTAGCTTTTACTGTCCTGCAATCAGCAGCACCTGTTCAAGCCGAAATTCGTCAAGCTAAAGCTTTAGTTCTCAGTTGTATTGACTTTCGGTTTTTGACCGCAGAACGCTACTTTTTAAGGAAAAAAAATATAGATGGGGAGTATGATTGGACAGCTTTAGCAGGTGCTTCCTTAGCTGTAGCCGGATTCCCTCACCCATCTGATGCAGAAGCATTTTGGGATCAGCTAGATATATCCTATCGACTACATCAGATCAACAAAGTGATTGTGATTGATCATCAAGATTGTGGGGCTTATGCAACCATGATTGACCCTAATTTAAGTAAAAATCCAGAACAAGAATTGCAAATACATACAGATTATTTGAATCGTGCTTATTGGTCAATTCGCGATCGCTATCCCGATATTGAGGTGGAACTTTATTTCGCGACTCTCAACAAAGGAGTATTTCCAATTATTTTACCCAGCGTTCAGTGATAGTGAAAGTATATGAATATACATTGTAAGAAACAGTAGGGAACAGGGAAGAAGGAATCAAGGTAGACGGAGTTTTGTATGGCTTACGCCACGCAAGCTATCAAAATTCAAATAGGAGTCCTATATATGGTAAAATTCCCCTAAAAATACATGATGATCCTAAAAACACTGGCGACAATGATCAAAGTGATATCCACAATTTTTATATCCAGTGCTATCGGCTGGGAATTGTGGAATATTTATGCAGTCATCAATAACATTAGTATTCCCAGTAGCCTAAATTTTATTTTTTGGATTGAACGTTTTGCGATTACGGCGCACTTAATTGAAGCGGTAATTGCAGCTTTTTATGCACCGAAAAAACAAAAAACGCCCATCAAATATGCGATTTATACCTTTTTTGTGGGAACAGTTGCTTTAATAGAACTGTTTGCTAAAGAGGAAAATAGGCTCAAAAAGCCAATATATGAGACTAATATTTGATTTTTGAACCGACTCTTAAACCTTATTCACAACACGCGAAAATTTTGGTAGCTTGGTAGCCCTGTATTTTTAAACCGGGGTAGGGAAAGAGCTATCCTAACCGACCCAATACCTCCTGACCAACCAAGCACCAATTCCTGAACCAATCCAGCCAAATAAAACCATCAAAATAAACGTTAAGATCGCCCTACCAGTTCCTGCCCCCAGTGAACCAGCCGGAGGTGAACCAGTTTGACGATCATTTAACCAGATGATGAACTCATAGAGAGAAGCCCCTGCGATCGCCATCAGTACAAACCCAACTATGCTACCTACTGGAATCAACAGCAGATTCCAATTAAACCCAAACCGCGCCAAGGCACTCCAGAGAATCAGCAGAGTCGGGCTAATTAATACTATGAAAAGCAACAAGAATCCAATCATGATTACGGTGGTTTTTTAAAGAGATTGTGATCCAACCTGTGTGTTATTTCCTTCCCACTGTCAAATTACATAAATTTTTAATAACGAACCACGGAGGCACAAATGCTTACTTCTGGCATTCTCTCTAGCAGCCAGCCCAAACAAACGCAAACTGATCTTTGTGGGTTTTGCATTGCAGAACGTGGGCAATACCCATATCGCCAAACATATAGGGAAGGTTGTCACAAGAAGCTAGTTGAAACACTTGTCGCATGGGAGCGTGACAAACAGGACAGCCTGGACACTCCATATCTTGAACCCAGCGTGGGTAGCCCCCCAGCTTATCGCCTTCATCCGTGGGGTAAACCTCATCGTACTGTTCGCAGCCTAACCGCCCAGCCAATTCATTCCCCCGGTCACAGTTTGTGACCTGATCCCAGCCATATACCAGTGCTACGAGATCATCAGGGTGGGGATAGTCTTCAATTTCTACCCAGTCGGTGATGGTCTTGGCTGGAAAATCTATTCCATACTCTTGGCCATCTATTTCGGGCAAAGGAGGGGTTGAACCGTTGCCTAATGGCTGCACCAGACGAATAATGACATTTTTAATCAGGTAAGGTTCTCTACCGTAATAGATTGTTCCATATTCCCCCTCTGGTTGGCAGTCACCAGGAATGCAGTGAAACATTTGTAGTAGACCTGTACCAAACTCCTCACGCACAGGTTCTGGCAACTCAGCTAAATTCAGTTGAAAGAAGAGTTGCATTGGCTGGGCGCAGTTGGGGCAAGTAGGCCATGTTTCATCTTCCGCCAGCCAAGGACGACCGCAAAACTTGGAAGCTAGGCGATCGCCATCCCCTTCAATAACCACCGGCTTCCAGGCGGGACGAATAAATTGGGCAATATCCAAATCTGGTTCAGGTTGGGGAGGTGGGGCAATGGTCGTGATGTCGTAGCCTTTTTTCAACTTTTCATTGATTTTCTTCTCGGCTTCGGCTTCGGCTTTTTTAGGACTGCTGTAGGTGGTGCTGGAGGTTTGTCCGGCAGTGCCAATGCGCCCATAGCGGATCATCACAGCTAATCCTTGAACACTGACTTCATAGAACTTGTGGGAATGGTCGTCGGATAATTCCAGGTAAACGGGTTCGGTGTGAGAAGGAGGCGAATAGTAAGGATCATTGCTGAGAATGGTGGAGTGGTAGTAGTCTTCTGCTTCCTCTTGGGAATCAAACTCACGCACTTCGTCAGACAAAACATTTCCACCATAACCCTTATGAATCAGCCTCACTTGGCAACCTTGTAGAGTAATGGTTCCATAATTAGGCATTTTGCCTGTGTCTATCTCAAACTCGTAACTCTGTAATGGAGTGGGTGCAGGGATCTCAGCATCAGGTTGGGGTAGGAGATGAGCAGCAAGGAAAGGCGCAGGCGATCGCATACCAATTTCAACAAACGCCCTTCCACTCATCAACAAACTCCCATCCTCCAGCACCAGCAACTCTTCAGTGAAGGGATCAGTTGTCCAAGTTAGCAAAACAGATCGATCATTGGCTGAGATGGTGTACCTACCTCGGCGATCAGTGCTTAACAATCGATAAGACCCATCGGTTTCAAACAAATAACAGTATTTGTCTCCATGCAGCCAAATTGATCGGATCAGTTTCTCTTGAAGAGAGTTTTTTGGCTCTGAGGATGATTCACGAGAGGGATGACTAGGCATAGAAAGTTGGCCATTTTTTATACTCAAAATATAACTCAACTCAATTAGTCCTCCCAAGCTCCGTCTCCTAAAAAGCAAGTTTGGTGGGAGGTGCGATTTTCCAATTCCCCCAAACTTGGGGGATTTAGGGGGCAAAACAGACTCAAACACAGACAGGCAGGATTTGTGTGTACACGATAGCCTCACAGGTTAAACGATGTCTGCAAAACAGGTACACCGAATAACGGTAAAATTAACAATCCATCCCAAATTGGTCTACTTGTTAACCCCATGTATTGCGACTACTTGGTACAAATTCTGACTGCCCGTGTATATGATGTTGCCCAGGAAACACCACTGGAGTATGCCCCTAACCTCTCCAAACGACTGAATAATCAACTATTGCTGAAGCGAGAGGATATGCAGTCCGTGTTTTCTTTTAAGCTGCGGGGTGCTTATAACAAGATGGTCAATCTTTCACCTGAATTGCTGGCGCAGGGTGTGATTGCGGCATCTGCGGGAAATCATGCCCAAGGTGTCGCCCTGGCTGCTAGTCGGCTAGGAACACGAGCGATTATTGTCATGCCGGTGACTACTCCCCAGGTGAAAATAGATGCAGTCAAAGCCAGGGGGGGAGAGGTGCTATTACATGGAAATACCTACGATGATGCTTATGCTTATGCCCGTGAAGTGGAGGCAGAAAAAGGACTAACTTTTATTCATCCTTTTGATGATCCTGATGTGATCGCAGGACAGGGGACAATTGGGATGGAAATTTTGCGCCAATACCAACAACCCATCCATGCAATTTTCGTGGCTATTGGTGGTGGGGGATTAATTTCGGGAATTGCGGCTTATGTAAAACGCTTGCGTCCTGAAATTAAGATTATCGGTGTGGAACCTGTGGATGCTGATGCCATGTCTCAATCTCTGAAAGCTGGACATCGGGTGCGGTTGTCTCAGGTGGGCTTATTTGCTGATGGGGTGGCGGTGCGGGAAGTGGGAGAAGAAACTTTCCGTTTGTGTCAGAACTATGTAGATGAAATTATTCTAGTTGATACAGATGATACCTGCGCGGCGATTAAAGATGTGTTTGAGGATACACGATCAATTTTAGAACCAGCTGGTGCTTTAGCGATCGCAGCGGCCAAAGCCTACGCCGAACGAGAACAAATCGCAGGACAAACCTTAATTGCGGTGGCTTGCGGTGCTAACATGAACTTTGACCGTTTGCGGTTTGTCGCCGAACGCGCCGAATTTGGGGAACGTCGGGAAGCTATCTTTGCAGTGGCCATTCCTGAAAAACAGGGCAGTTTGCGGAAGTTTTGTGAATGTATTGCTCAACGCAATCTCACCGAGTTTAATTATCGCATTGCTGATGAAACAGAAGCTCATATTTTCGTAGGTGTGCAAATCCAAAACCGTGCCGACGCAGGAAAAATGTTGGCATCCTTTGAAAATTGTGGTTTCAAAACCATTGACTTAACAGATGATGAACTAACAAAATTACACCTGCGGCACATGGTTGGTGGGCATTCTCCTTTGGCGCATAACGAATTGCTTTATCGGTTTGAATTTCCTGAACGTCCTGGCGCATTAATGAAATTTGTTGGTTCCATGAGTCCCAACTGGAATATCAGTATGTTTCACTACCGCAACAATGGGGCAGATTATGGGCGAATTGTGGTAGGAATGCAAGTACCCCCCCAAGAAATGGAGGAGTGGCGAGCATTTCTAGATACCCTTGGCTATCGCTATTGGGATGAAAGCCAAAACCCTGCATATAAGCTGTTTTTGGGATAGAAGAGGCAGGGTGCAGGGTGCGGGGGTGCAGGGGGCAGGGGGCAGGGTGCGGGGGCAGGGTGCAGGGGGCAGGGGGCAAGAAACGTACTCATAACTTTCCCGACTCAGCACTCATTACCTAGTTCCCTGACCGCAAGGCCGAACGCAACGCGGGAACCGGGAAGAGACTTTTAAATCCCGCTATCCTTTTGTTTGCAGGTTCTGGGGCAGAGTCCCACAGTGTTTCGTAGTAAAAGAAGGTGACACCTAAACCCCGTGCTTGGGCAGCCCTTACCTGAGCCTTAATTTGTTGGATAGAAACAGGTCGATTTCGTAAACCCGTCATTACACCAATGCCCGTGGGAATCATTTGTTGGGCTTCTTGAATTTCTCTGCGGGAAATATTAGACACGAAGCTTTCCAAATCGGGGCGATAAATCTGCACAATTAACTCGTCTACAATGTTTTGCCGCATCCAAGCCAGCCAGTCTTGGAGTTGAAACTTATAAGCAAAGTCATAATAGTTGGGGGCAACCGAGAAAATCGCGTTGGGTTTTCTGGCTTTGACAGCTTGGTTGAGTTGCACCATAAAGGCTGTGATTTTATCTGCCCGCCACTTTACCCATGCCTGATCATTGGGATTATTGGGGGGACGATTCTTGGTTTCTTGGGTGTACAAACGAATGGTGTAGGGATCGTAACCAAATTCGTGGGGCAAACTCATGTGATCGTCAAATTGAATGCCATCGACATTATATTGAGTCACAGTCTCCACTACGAGATTAGTGATAAATTGCTGCACTTCAGGAAGGAAGGGATTGAGCCAGACAACTTCACCAGCTGCACTAATGGAAGTTTGGCTACCATCCCGCTTTTGTGTCAACCACTGTGGGTGTTCCAACGCCAGTTCTGAGGTTGGGGGAGCCATGAAACCAAATTCAAACCAGGGAATTGCCAACAGTCCCCGACGATGGGCTTGGGTAATTAAGTCTTCGAGAATATCATGTCCATCTGAACCCCGAAAGACGAAAGGTTGAATACCTGCCCGTTGTGCCACGGCACTAGGATACATCACATAACCAGAATTCCACACCACGGGATAGATGGTGTTGAAGTTTAGCTCTTGTAATTGAGTCATGGCTGATTGGACTTTGGCACGATCTCTGAGGATGTTGAAATCATTGTTGGTAATCCAAACTCCGCGAATCTCTTGACGCGGTAGCTGTGCCATGACGGGACTAAAATTATTCAGTAGCAGTGCTGTAATAAATGATATGAAGGCAAGAATTGGAAAGAAACTCTTGAGCGATCGCGTAGCGTGTGCTTTAGTGCTGCGAAGCGATCGCATCATGAAAGGTAATTTTATCGTCTGGAATAATCTGTTAGCGCTCCACACCTGCCATATTCTTGCGTAATCAAATTTACTAGTCATATCATCTACTAACATTTATGCTTACTAAAGGGTTTGTTTGTTGGTCGTTAGTTGTTTGTTCCATGCACAGCGAATTTTTGCATTCGAGAAACCGAAGCAAAATTAACACAGTAAGATAGGTGACGTAGTGAGTCACTCAAAAGTGTCCACTAATTTTTTTTCTGAAGGGCAATAACTATGTTCTGTAGTAACTGTAGCGTTTTTGAGCTACAAGTAATTCTCACTATACTATTCGTAAATTTACTAAATATTCTCTAAAAATTCAGTCAAATCAAACACTAAATATGCTAATTTATCAAGGAATATGAGGTAAAAATCACATCAAACCGATTTAAGCCAATATTCTTGCCTAGTGTTGGATAAAATGGATTAAATCAATTATTCCACATAATAGTCGGTTTATTGACTCCATGCTGTATTAGTTCAATCAATTTAAACAAAAGCGATGATCATCTGATTCAATTGCCGCATCGTTATCACTTTCTATTTTTGGTAGTAGGCACTCCAACAGTGCTAGTATGTCGAACATCGGCTGTGTATGGCTTTTGAGTTTTTGTTTTGGAAGATTATAACTCTACAACATCAGCCCTCTCTGTTCATACTTTTTTTGGCGGAGGTATTGATCTTTGGAACGGTTTAAATGAACCTATCGGGACTGAAATGATTATCGAACAGCTGCGTCAATTTCTCCTGACAACAGATAAAAGCAACAAAAAATTTTAAAATTGGATAGAAGAAAAAGAAGCAAGCAGAATCACACCTGCTGCAATTGCTCCCGCCAATTCATTGATTTTTACATTACTGATGATGACATTCCATAACATACTGCTTCAATGTTGTGGCCATCTGGATCTAAAACAAACGCTCCATAGTAGTGGGAATAATAATAATGCGATCGCCAACTTGGTGGGCTATGATCTCTACCACCTACATTAATCGCATTTGTATAAAAAGCGTTAACCTTTTCGCACGATTCACCTGTAAAAGCTACGTGAATTTGTGGAATGTTGACTTCCCCATCAACAATCCAAAAGTCAGCTTTTCCATCTTTGCCAAAACCAGCTGCATATTTAATCCCAGTTGTGCTGTGATCATACTCTTTGACTAACTCGTATCCCAGTGGAGCTAAGGCAACGGCATAAAAATTTTTGCTATGCTCAAAGTCACTAACGTTAATCCCAATATGGTCAATCATAAATGTTTTCTGGGGTAAAACACAGCTAAACTATAATGTTAATTTTGCACCCATCGCAGATTGCGTAACACTACCCCTAGTAAGGGATTTATCTTATATCTATGGATGAAGTAATTTATTTCAGTTTGATGCTGCACATTACTTGAGATAAATTAATAAATTTAATCCGGGAATGGTGCGAGAAAGAGTCCATAAGACTAGGGTAATGTAAAGTATACCCAAACTCCATTGATACCAAGCCAGTGTGGCGATAATACCTGGTAAATGTTCATCTCGCAGGCGAATATCGTTAAATCCTAGCCTGACTAAATTGTTCAAACTAAAATCGTAGTAATTCAGCCAGTTCCAATGGCGATTCCACAACAAATGCATATATCTTTCTCGAAACATTTGATATCTTGGAATGACTGGCAATCGCCCAATTAATAAGCGTAATTGCCGGAAAGTACCGTCTTCTGTGAAATAAGAAATATCCATTAAATCGTGATAGCGTCCTTGTTGATAAAGTCGGATTAATAAAGTTATCGGTAAGGGGACAATAATTATTAACAGACAAACGAGAGTTAGCCAAGGTTGTTCAGAATTACGAAAAATAGCTAATAAACTCAAGAGGGTTAAAATACTGAAGCCAGTGAACATCCACATAGTTTCATTGTATGTAGGAATAATTGCTACTGGATGTAAACGGCGATAGCGATCCACAAGCCAAAATAAACCGCCGAAATAAGCGATCGCTACTCCGCCCACGCCAAACACTAACCAAAAACTGGTACCATAGCCACTCAGCAACAATAGTACACTCAAAGCCAACCACCTTGCAGCTTGTAATAACCAGACACCAGGGGAAAGAGGTTCAGCAATCACCAAGCGATCGCTCAGTTGGTTGTATGTTTCTAAATCGATATCTGCTAAACTTAATAGTTCACTGCTATTGCGAAATGGTTCTGTCATCCGACGACGTGCGATCGCATCTGCTTGAGCTGCACTCAAACCCACATTAATCAAAGTTTTGCGAGTTGCACTATTAATATTCCTATCCATCAAACGATGACTTAATTCCCGCAATCGTAGTTTTTGCTTTGTATATTCCAACTGATTAGCATCCGCTATTTGCTGCTGTTGACGAAAATTCTGCCCCAAATTTCGCAAAATATTTTGATTACCTTGGGAAGTCGGAACACGAAACATCTTGCCAATTTCGCCGGGATTGCCTAAAATTTTCCCTTGGTTAGAATTAAAAATTAAACCAGGGACATTTAAAAAAGCCGCTTTAGCAAACCGCGCATCACTAAAATCGGCTTGGTTAAAAATACTAGCACCATGTAAATTTACAGCTTGATTAAAAATAGTTTCTCGAAAATTTACAGTTTGATCAAAAATAGCCTCTGTAAAAAAAACATACTGATGAAAATTTGCCTTCGTAAATTGTGCAGCACCAGTAAAGTGGACATTAGAAAAATCAATATTTCCTCGCCATTGCGCCCGATTAAATTTAGCTGATTGCTTAAAACTAGCTTCATTAAATTTCGTAGCCTCTTCAAAAGTACTATCTTGAAAATCAGCCTTGTCCTGAAATTGCGCCTGCTCAAAATTAACCTGCTCAAAAAAAACACTCGTTTTAAAATTACTCAATTCCCGAAAACTAGCCCCAGTGAAGCGCACAGAACGACTAAATCGAGTTTCCATCCAGTTAGTTGGTTGTAAAAAAATAGCATTTTTAGCATTCACAGGCTGAAAAAAGAAAGTATTCGGGAACTGTACCTCCCCAGTGAAGCGAGTTTTTACCAGAATTAAAGAACCACGAAAAATATTAATTTCACTAGATTTATTCGGCTGACTTTCCAAAAGGGCGCGACAGTCCTTAGAATTAGGTAAAGCCATAGCTAAAGACTGTAAACAAACAGAACGCAAGTGTGCAAGTTGTTCCTGTTCGCTACTAGTCAAAAGAGGAGCATACACAGTTCCCAACTCCTCACCAGATATCACCGGCGCGTAAAGAGGAGTTCTCAAACCCAAATCACTACCCACAAAATTCCCCTGAATCAGAGAATTACTCAAATCTAAACCCAAAGGCTTTGTCCCAGACCTTTGTAACTCCTTTCGCAGCACCTGATAAAAATTATCTCTAAACTCAGTATTTTCCGGTCGTAAATCAATCACCATCTCCCGTAAATCCACAGTCAAATTGCCCTCACGAATTATCGGAGTATGCAAACGTTCCTGTAACAACTCCAGACTTAAAGGAATGCGTTCTGGCTGGGTTTGGGTAGCCCCAGCAGGTAAAGAAAAGAAAAGCCAAGCCAATATAACGCAGACATACATACCAACCCAACGCAGAGACAAACAAAATCTGACCTCCGCGCCCCTTTGCGCTGACCTCCGCGCCCCTTTGCGTTTAAAAAAAAATTCAATCACTCATCACTCATCAATAGCACAACCTTACCAATCATCCCACCAGACTCCAAAACTTGATGCGCCCGAACCGCCTCCGCCAAAGGAAACCGATGACTAACCTCAACTTTCAACTTCCCTTCATCCATCAACACAGCACACTGTTCGAGAATTTCCCCATGATGCTTCAAACTTTCTTCCAAACCTTGCAACATCGGAGTCAGCATTAATTCTAACCCAATACGGAGATTACGTAATCGAGCCGCCTTCCAAACAGTATCAGCCTTTGGTTCCAGAATCGTCACAATATCGCCATATACCCGCACAGCCGGAAAAGTTTTGTCAAAAGTTTCGCCACCAACAGTATCAAAAGCTAAATCCACACCTTCACCACCAGTCCAATTTAACACCGCATTCACAAAATCTGTGTCTTGATAAAAAATCACCTCATCAGCACCAAGTTCTTTGACAAAATTAGCCTTTTTCTGAGAACTCACAGTAGTGCAGACAGAAGCACCTTTAAATTTCGCCAATTGAATCGCGACATGACCAACACCACCAGCACCCGCATGAATTAAAACCCGTTCCCCAGGTGCTAACCTCCCCCGTTCATACAAAGCTTCCCAGGCAGTGATTAATACCAGAGGTGCTGCGGCTGCTTCTGCAAAAGAAACTGAAGCAGGTTTACGGGCTACATACCTTTCATCAACAACAGTATATTCTGAGTAATTACCCTGATGTGCGCCCAAACCACCATAGCAAAAATACACCTCATCACCTACGCGAAATTTTTCAACACCAACACCCACAGCCTCAACAATTCCAGCACCATCACAGCCTAAAATCGCCGGCATTTGTTCAGGGTAAAAAGTGCCTCGCTGACGGAGTTTTGTATCAATGGGGTTAACGCCAGCTGCTACTAAACGGACTAAAAGCCCAGTATTTTCTAAAGGTAAAGTGGGTTTTGGCACTTCCTGTAATTGCAGAACTTCAGGACTACCAGCTGCTGTCATTAAAACTGCTTTCACAAATATTTCCTCCTAGATGCACGATTATTTCCAACTTTACCGCAATCAGGAGAATGCAAGAGATTAGTCGCAGCCAATGTGATTCTGCTTACCTCTTTCCCTTCCATTTTTACAATTATGGGACAACCCACACCGCGCACATTCCATCCATGCTTACCTCAATTTATACCGCTATTCAGCAAGTAAATGCAATTAAACTAAAGATGTTTCTAAGCTGGGCGAGGTTTTCAGGCTCAACTACTTTAAATTTAATTTGAACCACTTACTTATGCAATATGTAGGAATCATGAAATTAATAAAAATTTTATGTAAAGTATTAAAAAAAAGATTGCACTACGTAAGTTCTGGTATTATGCTCGTAAAAAGTATGACAAATTTAAGAATAAGAAGTCCTTGAAAATTAGGTAGAGAAAATAATGTTCAAATTGAATCAGAATATCTGCACGATACTAGGGACAGCATTAGTTTCTTGTATTTTACCTCTGACTTTTAATGCTAAACCTGCGGCAGCAGTAAATCTTGTTACTAATGGAAGTTTTGAAGAACCAAATATTCCTACAGGAACTTTTGAACTTTTCTCATCAATTCCTGGATGGAGTGTTGAATTTAGTAGTACATCCGGCGGTTGAATCGAGATTCAAAATAACGTAGCTGGTAGTCCATTTGATGGCAATCAATTTACAGAATTAGACGCTGTTGGTCAACCTCTTATTTATCAAGATTTACAAACAGTAATTGGTCAAACTTATAAACTCCAATTCGCATCTTCACCACGTCCTGGAATACCTGAAAATATCCTCAGTGTTAGATGGGGAGATGTTTTACTCGACCCTATTTCCGCTAGTGGTGTAGGATTAGCCGATACACAATGGCAGATATTTACTTATAAACTACTGGCTACAAGTGCTATTACTCGTCTCAGCTTTGACAATAGGCTAGAAATAACTGACGGTTTTGGCACATATCTAGATGCGGTTAGTGTTACCGCTATTACTCCTATTCCAGAACCTAATGCTATGTTAGGTGTTTTAGTTATCAGTGCTGTTGGCACTACTTCACTGCTGAAAGGAAAAAAGACAGCTAAAGCTTAAATAGGGTACAGGGAACAGTTATTTATTCAACTCAAAATTCACACTTTTGATGGTACACCCTTCAAAAACCGTTCAGCTGACGCTCACGGCGAAGTCTTGCGCCTATTTTCGGGTTGATCAGCCTCTAACCTTCGATTTATCTGGGTTTTATCTTTATTCAGCAAACCCTAATTATATTACTGTCATGTTTAAAAGTTAATAGCATGGCAGTTTTATTTTGGTTATTCAGTATCTATGTATGCTAACTCTGCTTTAAAAAAGCCGGAATCCTGACCATACAAGGAATTCAAACTGATTATCCTAAATGTTTTGGAAAAATTTCTTTTTTATACCTGTTCTCTGTTCCCTTTGCTAGAATCTTAATTTAACATAACAAGTACGATAGAACCTTTATTTTTATCTCATTAATGGATGACTACTCCATTATCTAAAATTTTTCGGTGTTCCAATTATGCAACGCCGTAAGATTTATACATCCTTACTTGCAGCTTGTATTTTCCCCACTCCCATTTCTTATTCTCCACAGCAAAAAGGTGAGTTAGACAAAACGCCATAACACACCTAAAAAAATTTATGATATTTCTATTTCTTATCTGAACTCGTTATACTTTTAGCAGCAATTTCCTTACCCAAAACTTCCACAGCTTTAGCAAATTGAGGGTCTGCGAGTGTAGCCAGTTTTTCACGCTGCTTTAGCCACAATTCTTCACGCTGTTCATCAGATAAGTCTACGGTCACATCAGGGGCAACCCCATGCTTATTAATATCCTTACCACTGGGAGTATGATATTTAGCAATTGTTACCGCTAAACCTGAACCATCTTCTAAAGGACGCACCGATTGCACTAAACCTTTACCGAAAGTTTGAGAACCAACCAACACGGCACGTTTATTATCCTGCAAAGCTCCAGAAAGAATTTCACTGGCACTAGCTGATCCTTTATCAACTAATACCACCAAAGGTTTATTCGTCAAAGCCCGACCCCTGGCCACTTCCCTTTCTTGTTCACCCCGGCGGTCAATAGTGGAAACAATTGTGCCTCTATCCAGCCACATTCGCGCAATTTCCACACTAGAGAAGAGTAAACCACCGGGATTACCACGTAAATCTAGAATATATCCAGATACCCGTTGTCTTTCTAAATCTCTAATAGCATTTTGCATTTCCCGGCTGGCATTGGCGCTAAACTGATTCAGGCGAATATAACCAACTTTACCGGCTGGAGTTGACTGTGTGGAATATTTGACTGGATGAATTTCAATGCGGGCGCGTGTAATCTCGAACTGTCTCGGTTGACCATCCCGTTCAATTGTCAAGTTGATTTTAGTACCTGGTTCACCACGAATCAGGGATACTGCCTGATTGGTATCCATCCCCTCAGTGCTTTTACCATTAATTTTAATGATGATGTCCTTCGCCAAAATGCCCGCCTTAAATGCGGGTGTATCATCAATGGGCGAAATCACCACAATCTTCTTCGTTTCTTCATCTTGACTGATGGTGATGCCAATACCGGTGAGTTCCCCAGAGGTATCCACCTGCATATTCTTGAACTCATCTGGGTCCATAAACCGGGTGTAGGGGTCATCCAACCTTTTCAGCATTTCCCGGATGGATGTATAGGCATCTTCCTGACTACTGTAGGACTTGCCTAAGTACTCCTTCCGCACAGCCAGCCAATCGACTTGATTAAAAGTCTCGTCTACATATTGGCGCTGAACAATTTGCCAAACTTCGTCTACCAATTCTTTGGGACTTGCTTTAAATAAAGCCTGACCTCGAGAGTGAATGCCCAGGCTAGTGACAGCAATCGTGGAAAGCGTCACGGCCGTAGCACCCAATACAAGTCTACTTTTTGTAATCACCATAATGACAGCTGCGTCAGAGGGAGGAATATATCGTCAGTATGCCCAATCTAACACAGGGTTACACTGTACAGACCAAGCTCATGTTACTAATTTCATTAAAATACTTGACAATCCGGGGAGAAGAGGCAGGGGAGCGGGGAGCAGGGAGCAAGGGGGAGTTAGAAATTACTTTCAACTTCCGGTTACTTAACAACCGTTCCTCTTCTCCCCTGCACCCTGCCCCCTGCCCCCGTTCCCCTTCTCCCCTGCCTCTTTACGGTTCTACCCAACGTCCATCTGCCTTAATGAGATTAATTAATTCCTCAACTCCTTGAGCTTCTGGAACTTTTTTTATTTCTTCTCGGCCACGATATAAAGAAATGTAACCTGGTGTTTTACCAACATAACCATAGTCGGCATCTGCCATTTCTCCAGGGCCGTTGACAATGCAACCCATTACGGCTACATCCAATCCAGTTAAATGCTTAGTAGCTTCCCGGACTTTGTGTAAAACTTCCTCTAAATTGAATAAAGTCCGCCCACAAGAAGGACAAGCCACATACTCAACCATTGTTTTCCGCAATCCTAAAGCTTGCAGAATGCTGTAACAGACGGGAATTTCTTTTTCTGGTGCTTCTGTCAGTGAAACGCGAATTGTGTCACCAATGCCATCAGCTAGTAATGTGGCAATTCCGGCTGTGGATTTAATGCGTCCATATTCACCGTCACCGGCTTCTGTGACACCTAAATGTAAGGGATAATCCATACCCAGTTCATCCAAGCGTTTAGCCATCATCCGATAAGCGGCTATCATCACCGGCACTCGTGAGGCTTTCATGGAAATTACTAGGTTACGAAAATCTAAAGATTCACAGATGCGAATAAATTCTAAAGCAGACTCTACCATCCCTTCTGGGGTGTCGCCGTAGGTAAATAGCATTCTTTCAGCGAGAGAACCATGATTTACACCAATTCGCATGGCTTTATCTTGATCTCGCAAGGTAACTACCAAAGGCTCTAGAGTTTCGCGGATTTTGTCGCCAATTTCATCAAATTCGGCTTTAGTATATTCGGTTCTATTGGAGTTAGGTTTCTCAAACACATATAAACCCGGATTAATTCGCACTTTTTCGATGTGCTTGGCGACTTCCAAGGCAATTTTCATGCCATTGTGATGTACATCGGCTACAATCGGCACATCTTGGTAAGTTTTAATTAATTTTTGTTTAATTTCCGCCATGACTCTAGCGTGAGCCATACTTGGCACTGTGACGCGGACAATTTCACAACCAATTTCGTGTAAACGACGAATCGCTGCTACGGAACCATCAACATCAAGGGTATCCTCGTTAATCATCGACTGCACTACCACCGGGTAGTTACCCCCAATTGTGACATTCCCCACTTTGACAGGTCGGGTTTTACGTCGCTGAATCTTGGTGTCAAAGATGGGTTGATCTGTTGTGGTGTCAATGGTTGTAGGAGTTGGCAGAGTTTGCATAACCTAATTAGGTAAATTTGCTGTAGTTAAAATATCAGATTGAAAGCCTCTGTCTCTCAGATTGCCACATTCAGAGTATTTTTGGGCGAAGAGAGTGCAAAAGAAAAGATAAACAATGAGATTTAAGGAGCGATCGCTTGCTTACTGTGTGACAAACAATACTATAAAATCAATTAAGCTGCGAGAAGAATACCGACTCAAAAGAAGGAATATTTTTATTGAATTTATGTTCAAATGCTCAATTTTTCCGTCCAATAATTAAATTTAATCGGATATTTAAAATGAATCATCTCATAAAAACGCAACTCCCAATTCCTGCTGATTTTAACGCTGAAAAAGTTGGCGAAGTGTGGCGTGTACCCTATCAAGAAATAGCCGCAGCAGCTGAGGTTTGGGCAGAACAATATCATATTCAACCAGCAGCTTTAGATAAAACCAATATTTGCTTACTTTTAATTGATGTGCAGAACACATTCTGTATCCCTGGATTTGAATTATTTGTCGGCGGTAAATCTGGAACTGGGGCAGTTGATGATAATCGGCGGATATGTGAGTTTATCTATCACAACTTAGGGTCAATTACCAAAATTATTCCCACATTAGATACACACACGGCAACCCAGATTTTTCATCCCATATTTTGGATCAACGATGCAGGCGAACATCCTACCCCAGCCGCAACTAACATTACCCCAGCCGATATAGAAGCAGGTATTTGGAAGGTTAACCCAGCAGTGGCTCACAGTATCACCAATGGCAATTATGAACTATTAAAAAAACACGCTTACCATTACGTTAAACAACTCAGTCAAAATGGTAAATATCCCCTCACAGTTTGGCCTTATCATTCCATGTTAGGTGGAATTGGTCATGCCTTAGTTTCAGCAGTAGAGTCAGCAATATTTTTCCATAGCATTGCGCGTCAAACTCAGACACAATTTGAAATCAAAGGAGATAACGCCTTAACCGAAAACTACTCCGTTTTAAGTCCAGAAGTTTTAACAGACTTTAACCAAAACCCACTCGCTCAAAAAAACACCCGCTTGATTAAACAACTACTAGAATTTGATGCTGTAATTATTGCAGGTCAAGCCAAAAGCCACTGCGTTGCTTGGACAATTGACGATTTACTCACAGAAATTAAACAAGTAGATAGCACCCTGAGCCAAAAAATTTATTTACTAGAAGACTGCACATCCCCTGTAGTCGTCCCTGGTGTCGTTGACTACACAGAACAAGCAGACACAGCATTTAAAAAATTTGCAGCAGCCGGAATGCAGATAATCAAATCCAGTCAAAATTTTTAAAATTCCTCCGCGTACCTTTGCGCTAACCTTTGCGCCCCTTTGCGTTAAAATCCTCACCTTTTCAGATAACCTTGAGGATCTTCAGCCACCCAACCCAAATCCGAGCTAGAACGCATTTCAAAATGCAGGTGTGACCGATTCCCAGTAGGCTCTCCAGTAGTGCCTACAGTTCCCAGTAAGTCACCCTCATTAACTTTTTGACCAACAGAAACCTTAATTTCTTCCAGATGGGCGTAACGGCTTTGGATACCGCCACTGTGGTTAACGATGACTAATTGGCCATAAGTTCCCTGCTGTTCAGCAAACACTATAGTTCCTGGTGCGATCGCTTGTACAGAACTACCCACAGGAGCTAACAAATCTATACCACTATGAAAAAACACCTCACCGTTACTAGGATTAATTTGCCAGCCATAAGCAAGTAACACAGAGGCCATTTTTTGCAAAGGATACCCAGCAATAGATATAGGCTGACTATCCGCAGGTGCGGGAGAAGCTGTTATAAAGCGACTTGGTGAAACACTTCCGTCTGGAATAAAAACAATGCTGAGGTTTTGTTGGCAACCATTGATTTCAAACAGCGTATCAGCACGAACTTGATATTTTTTGGCCACATCTCGCCAAGTTTGTCCGCTCGACACTTCTACCACAAACCCATCGTAGGGAGGAATTTGCAGCTCACTACCAACAGTTACCTTTCCGTTCCTGACAGCAGGATTCATGTTGATTAACGTTGCGGGCGTAAGATTGTAACGCTGTGCTATGCTCTCCAAAGTTTCACCACGATTAACTTGATGGCGTTGGAAGCGAGATAACGCTGGAGTGGGACAACTAGGGGCAGCATGGGCGCTGTTTGAGTTCAGGGATGTGGATAACCCGACAGTACCAACAAGGCTACAGAGCAAAAGTAGACGATAGGGAAAAGTCATATAAAAAAAGTCAACAGAGCGCTAACTTTAGATTTTAATTGGGGAATCGGGTTGTGGGGAGTTAAGAGGCGAAGGAAAAGAGGAACGGGGGCTGGGTGCTGGGGGGAAGAGGAAAGGTTGTTAAGTAACCGGAAGTTTAAAGTAATTTCTCACTCTCCCTTGCGCCCTGCTCCCCTGCCTCTTAACTCTGATCCCGATTTTTTGGAAAAAATATTGTCTTTTTGGATGTAAATTTATCTGTCCACTTGGCGTTTGCTTGACTACACTTAGAAATTAGCAACTGCACTGCTGTCTAAACCTGATGATTATGAATTTATCTTTAAAGCAACTAGCTATTTATCTATCTCTACTGGCGATTGGTAGTGGTGCAGGTGTGTTGAGTAGTAGTTATCTTTTGCCACACAATCGCTCGTTTAAAGAGTTAAGAAATGTTACGGTGGCATCATCTCCAGAGTCTGTGGTTTCTAGCCCTGTGGCGGGAGCTATAGGTGTGCCTAGGGGTGATAACCTGAATTTTATTGCTTCAGCAGTGCAGAAAGTCGGCCCGGCAGTAGTACGCATTAACGCTACTCGCAAAGTTCCTAATCCCATCTCAGACGCTTTGAAAAATCCCCTTTTGCGGCGCTTTTTTGGGGATGATGAGCAACCAATTCCCAGAGAACGGATTGAGCGTGGTACGGGGTCA
The DNA here is from genome assembly GCF_034931045.1 of Nodularia sp. UHCC 0506. Classification (NCBI taxonomy): domain Bacteria; kingdom Bacillati; phylum Cyanobacteriota; class Cyanophyceae; order Nostocales; family Nodulariaceae; genus Nodularia; species Nodularia sp. UHCC 0506. Next base: position 1,783 of record NZ_JAYGHH010000027.1, on the reverse strand, counting down.
GGATTTATTTTGAGGGAAAATGGTCTATTGCTAACTAATGCCCATGTGGTGGCGGATACAGATACCGTGCAAGTCACTCTCAAAGATGGTCGGACTTTTAAGGGGAAAGTGGTGGGAGTTGATCCGATTACAGATGTCGCCGTCGTGAAAATTCCTGAAAATCAACTACCCATTGTTAAGTTAGGCAATTCGGAAAATTTAATTCCAGGACAATGGGCGATCGCTATTGGCAATCCTTTGGGTTTAGATAATACTGTGACTATCGGCATTATCAGCGCTACAGGCCGTACAAGCGCTCAAGTTGGTGTCCCAGATAAGCGAGTCAGTTTTATCCAAACGGATGCAGCCATTAACCCTGGCAACTCTGGCGGCCCTTTGTTAAATGCCCAAGGTGAAGTGATTGGCATTAACACTGCTATTCGTTCCGATGCTCAAGGCTTGGGCTTTGCTATTCCGATTGAAACTGCTGCTCGTATTGCTAATGATCTGTATACAAAAGGACGTGCTGAACATCCTTTTTTGGGCATTCAAATGAAGGATTTAACTCCTACCCCAAGGCGAGAGATGAATCAAGAAAAAAATCTCAACATTCGTCCGAAAAAAGGTGTCGTGATTTCAGGAGTCATAGAAAATTCACCAGCAGAAGAATCGGGGCTGCTTCCTGGAGACGTAATTCAAAAAATCAACGGTAAACCAGTAAAAATAGCAGCCCTAGTCCAGAAACTGATAGAATCCAGCACAGTTGGAGATATCCTAGAAATTGAAATTAACCGCAATGGTAAAATCCAAACTTTGAAAGTGCAATCAGGCTCCTATCCTGAAAATAAGTAGGGCTGGCTGAATAAATGTAAAACCCAGATCAATCAAAGGTTTGAGGCTGGTCAACCCGAAATTAGGTGCAAGGTTTTTGAAGGGTTGACAGATAGCTGAAACTGTTCCCCGTTCCCTGCCTCCACGACAAAACTTTTATGCCCGGCACGCTACGCGAACAGCAAACCCTAAGTAGTTGTGCTTTTGAGTGTTGATCTCAACTCACACCATTTTTTTGGATAAAGTCGCACTAACATCCATGTATCGTCCGAAAATGTTTGACGATTGACTATTGATTATTAGACAAATGGTCTAACTGCATTCTTTGTTCCATCTGGCGGAGGAAGTATCCCGTCATCATCGCCGATGCTAAAAGCCCAGCTAAGTTATCCCTATCTGTCGTAATTTGCACGTTGAAATTCTCTGCCGGGAGCATTCCCACTAGCCCTTGGACATTTTGTGAAATTATATGCTTAATTTCCGGGCTGACGGACTGGGCGACACGGGCGAGAACTTCAGGAGACTGATGCTGTAAATATTTGAGTAACTGATTAGGATTTTCCTCAAAATGGTCGTTCAGAAGCTGATTGGGATTGTCCTCGGAGTTATCATTCAAAAAGTCAGGGTCAAACACCATTGGCAAATTTTAGCTTAGTTGCTGATTCTACTCTAAACCATAGTACAAGGCTAGTGCATTCTCTATTGGTATAATGTTGGACTTTAATCTAGGAAAGTCCTGTCTATGTCTACAACAGAGAAATTCTGCATAAAAAATTTTGTCGGCGGGATTTTGTTTAATCTGTGGGTTTTAACTGACTTTTGACCATGATCAGGGCTTTACACATCAAAAAAAATGCGCGATTTCAGCGCACCTTCTTCAAGATGATATTGGGATTTTTAATTTATATTAGTATCCATAGCTGAATGACTTGGCTAGGTAGGTAACATGACCAATGGAATAAGTGAAGACAAA
>NZ_JAYGHH010000026.1:29461-70920 GCF_034931045.1 Nodularia sp. UHCC 0506 | reverse complement strand
TATAAAGAGTGCTGAGTTAAAAACGACCTACGATATATAGGATATTTACTGAGTGTAGCATTTCTTAATATACTTCTGATGACTCAGCACTCAGCACTTTCCAGACTCAGCACTCAGCACTCAGCACTCAGCACTCAGCACTTTCCAGACTCAGCACTCAGCACTTTCCAGACTCAGCACTCTGCCCTAAAAAGCCTGGGCAAATGAAAGGGCGGTGAGGCTTCTCAGTAAGCCACCAACTAAATTTAGTGCTACAAAGGCTAAGATAGGAGAGAAATCCATACCACCCAATGGGGGAATGATGGAACGGAAAAGATTGAGGTAAGGATCGGTTATCTGCCCCAAAGCTGCAAACGGCTGGTTATACCAATTAATTGTGGGAAACCAGGTTAATAAAACTCGAATGATTAGCAAGTAGCTGTAGAAGGTGACAAAGGTAGCTAAAGTTGTAAACAGTAAATACATGGATAAGTTAGTTTCCTGCTAAGTGTCAAAAACAGTCTTATTATTGATTTTAATTGAGTCTATGTCACAAAGTGTGCGGTTTGCCGCATTCACTACTATTAGCACCCTAGATCAAGATAAGTCACCCTCAAGAGTCTTGTGTTAGGGAGCGATCATTAACTGACTGGGTGGAACTGCCGTTGACATTTCCCAACTGCTGCCTCACTTCATCAATTGTGGCATTAAGTTGGGCAATTTTATCTTCGAGCGATCGCCTAGCTGTTTCAATTTCCATAGCTTCATTTTCGGAAGCATACATCTGTCGCCGTTTGGGAGCAACTTTTTTACTTCCTGCTTGCCCATTCGTTAGTTCGACTTCTTCTGCTGTCAATTCTTCATTCTTTCGAGAGACAATCACAGCCCCCACAATACCACCAATTATACTACCAAAAATTGTCCCTGCTAAAAAGCCACTAGCAAAACCATCACGTTGACTCATACATTACCGCCTTGAAGAAATCTTGCAACTTTTATATATATAGTTCGGCTATTTTCCTTCCCTAGCTGCATAGTAGCTTAAGTGCCAAAGATGCGATCGCCTGCATCTCCTAAACCTGGTACGATATATCCCCGATCATTGACTATTTCATCAATGGTGGCAGTGTAAACATTTAAACCAGGATATGCAGAATTCAATTTTTGTAAAGCTGGCGGTGCAGCGACTACAGAAACGATTCGTGTCAAAGTTGGGTCAATACCCCGTCGTGTTAATTCTGACATAGCAAACATAATTGACCCGCCCGTTGCTAACATCGGATCAGTGACTAAAACTCTCGTTTGAGGGTCAAATTTTTCGGGCAGTTTATTCAAATAACATGACGCTTCTAGAGTTTCTTCATTGCGGACTAAGCCTAAATGGTAAATTGAAGCTAAAGGCAACAAAGATTGCGCTCCTTCTAGCAACCCTAGCCCTGCCCGGAGAATCGGTACAACTGCCACCGGGACTTCTGGGTTAATTAAAGTAGCTGGACAGGAATCTAAGGGACTCTGTACCATTGTTTCTAGAGTCGGCAGCCACTCTCTGGCTGCTTCATAAGTCAGCCATCTTCCCAATTCAGTTATGGCACTACGAAATAATACTGAAGGTGTAGCAGCATCACGGGCAACTGCCAGCCAGTGCTTGATTAAAGGATGGGGTGGAACATAAACACGCAATTGTGGTGTCATAGCCGGAATTAGGCAACTTTTTCGATGAGAACTGAAATCTCATAATACTCCTTCCAGTGTCCTACTGACAGCTAAAATCCGTACCACCAAAATTATTGAAAACTTTTTGCATTAATAGTTGACATATATTCTCAATCAAGGCTATATTAATATTTAGTGTTCTCCTCTCTTTAAGGATCGGCAGACGGGATTAGTCAGCGGCAGCAGGCTTGTCCCTCTTTTTATTTTTAGAGTGCTGAGTGCTGAGGTATGAGTGAGTAGGGGCGGGTTCAAGCAGTGAGTCCGTGGTTCGTCGAAATCCTTAGTAAACCCGCCCGTACAAGAGTGCTGAGTTTTGAGTGTAGTGAAAATAGATAAGACCTTGAGAAATATCAAGCATAAATCACGTATATTTTTGGTATCAAAGTTATATAAAATACTAACTAAACTAATTGATTATTGAGCATCTACCTCTATGTCTCCATCCCGGAATCCTTCATTTGATGTAATTGTTATTGGCTCTGGAATTGGTGGTTTGGTGACAGCAACACAGTTAGCAGCAAAAGGCGCTCAGGTGCTAGTACTGGAAAGTTATTTAATTCCTGGAGGTAGTTCTGGGTATTTTGAACGCCAGGGCTATCGATTTGACGTGGGAGCATCAATGATTTTTGGATTTGGTGAAAAAGGTACAACCAACTTACTTACCCGCGCTCTAGACGCAGTGAATGTCAGCCAAGAAACAATTATTGATCCTGTACAGATTCACTATCATTTGCCCAAAAAATTAGACTTAAAAGTTGAGCGAGTTTATGAGAAGTTCTTGCAAAATCTTATTGCTCATTTCCCCCATGAAGAAACAGGTATTCGTCACTTTTATGGCGAGTGCTGGAAGGTGTTTAATTGCCTCAACAGCATGGATTTACTGTCATTAGAAGAACCTCGATATTTGCTGCGGACATTTTTACAGCATCCTTTAGCCTGTCTGGGTTTAGTCAAATATCTTCCTCAAAATGTTGGGGATGTGGCACGTCGCCATATCAAAGACCCAGAATTATTAAATTTTATTGATATAGAATGTTATTGCTGGTCAGTGGTCAGCGCTGACATGACTCCTATGATTAATGCCGGGATGGTCTTTTCTGATAGGCACTATGGCGGAGTTAACTATCCTAAAGGTGGGGTAGGACAAATTGCCCAAAAATTAGTAGCCGGTCTAGAAAAGGCTGGGGGTAAAATTGAGTACCAAGCTAGAGTAACCAAAATTATCATAGAACAGGGTCAGTCCGTCGGTGTGCAGTTAGCTAATGGTAAAGTTTATCTTGGTAAACGGATAGTTTCTAATGCTACACGTTGGGATACTTTTACAAAATTATTACCTATAGAGAAAATACCACATAATGAAATTAAATGGCAACAAAGCTATGAAAAGTCGCCAAGTTTTTTCAGCTTGCATATAGGAGTAGAAGCGGCAGTATTGTCTCAGGGGACAGAGTGCCATCATATAATTCTGGACGATTGGCAGCAAATGACAGCACCAGCAGGTACACTTTTTGTTTCTATTCCCACATTGCTTGACCCAGATTTAGCACCGGAGGGATATCATATTATCCATGCCTTTACACCCAACTGGATTGATGATTGGCAAGGACTGTCTGCAAGTGAGTATGAAGCAAAAAAAGAAGCAGCAGCTTGGCAAATTATCGACCGACTAGAAAAGATTTTTCCTGGTTTAGATGCTGGCTTAGATTATTTGGAAATAGGGACACCCCGCACCCATCAACGCTTTTTAGGGAGAGAGGATGGTACTTATGGACCAATTCCTCGGCGCAAGTTGCGGGGATTATTGAGTATGCCATTTAATCGCACAGCCATTCCCGGACTTTATTGTGTGGGAGACAGTACTTTTCCTGGTCAGGGATTAAACGCAGTCGCATTTTCTGGTTTTGCTTGCGCCCATCGCATAGCTGTAGATTTAGGTCTGTGACTTTCTATCTGTCACCTATGGTAATTGCAGCAATAGCTGCATGATCATGGTACTTTTGGGTTTCGTTGAATTCTTGAGCATTAGGATAGATCCCGGCAAAATCTGTAACTGTCCACTGATTCGATCTTATCCATACTCCTGGATCTGCACCCAGTCCCCGCGCAAATTTAATATACTCTCTTGATTCATTATTTAAGTTGTAAGCTAAAGTCGCCTGTCCGTAGGCTGCAACGGCTTCTTTAAGAAGAGTTCCTGGCCCTACCCCAGCAGTTGTTCTGTAGTTGGGGTTCTCAACCCTAATCATGGTAATTTTAGAGTTATTTGTGATGGGCTGTTGTCCCTCTGCGAAACCCAGCAAATACTGCACGTTTCCATCCTGACTGACTTTAATTCCTTCCCCTAAATCAACCCCCAGAAGAGTTGGTTTAAATGTTGCACCCTCACCTAAATTTTGCTTAAGTTCTCCTAAAGTCATGCCCAATTTAGCAACTCCAACACTTTGATTAGTGATCAGCTGATTCTCTGAAGGCGATCGCGCTCCTAATTCTTTACAAGCATTGGGAACTTGATCTATTAGCTGAGAACTAATTAACCTGAGTCCGTCACCATTCCAATAGTATTGAGTTTCCTCAATACAAGTACCTGCACCGGTGAATTTATAAGCATTAGACAAAATGTTAGTCTTCGGGTCAAAATCAGGAAAACCCGCAATTTCTAATTCTAGTGGCTCAATTTTTATTTCCGGTTGGGTGGTATCTACTTGCAAAAAAGTGAATGCACCTTGATAAGCAGCCATAAAACAAAGCAGCTGTACTAAATGCTGGCCCCGGTCGTTAGTATAGACCTTTGACAATTCCCGTGCTGCCTCTGCATCAAAATTAAAATTGCAAACCTGCAAACTTTTCTGACGACTAATGATCTCATTCAGGATAGTTTCTGATTTGGGTTCACTCTTGTCAGAAACTAGAGATGAGTTATCTGATGTTAACTGTGACTGAGATTTCTGTGCAGAAGTTTCACTATTAGTAGTGTTAGTTGTTTGCAAAGACTGAGATGATTTAGACTCTGTGACGGATGTACAGGACATCAGACTAGAGGCAACAATGGCAGTAAATGGAATGATAATTCTGGATATATACATGGGATAAAATTTCTTGTGTTTATGACTATCCTTAAAGTTGAGTTCAGCGCAGCGAAGAAATTCATCAGGGCTGAGAAGAAATGACTTGCCAATTCGGGTAAAAAGTTCCATAACCAACCGCCATAAAACTATTCACCATATAACCAAACCCTCCGCGCCCCTTTGCGATTACCTCCGCGTTCCTTTGCGTTAAAAAAATTAAATCATTTTCACCTGATTAGCTGCATTTTTAGCCTTCTCCCTTGCCTCTGGAATATTTTCACCCTGAGCCAAAGCCACACCCATACGTCGATAAGGATGGGCGCTAGGTTTGCCAAATAGTTTAATATCTACATTGGCGACTGATAAAGCCTTATCTACACCTGTAAAAGCCACAGTATCAGACTTTTGATCAGCTAAAATGACTGCACTAGCCGCAGATCCTAACTGTTCTATATGAGGAATGGGCAATCCTAAAATAGCACGTAAATGTAGTTCAAATTCATTTAAGTTTTGCGAAATCAATGTTACCATTCCTGTGTCATGGGGTCGGGGAGAAAGTTCAGAAAAAATCACTTCATCCTGAGTGATAAAAAATTCTACACCAAATATACCTGCTCCTCCCAAAGCATCGGTCACTTTTGTGGCTATGGCTTGAGCTTGCAGTATTTTTTCTTGACTAATACCTGCTGGTTGCCAAGATTCTTGATAATCTCCTCTTTCTTGACGATGACCAATAGGAGAACAGAAAATTGTCGGGGCATTCCACTGTTTAATAGTCAGCAAAGTTATCTCTATTTCAAAGTTAATAAATTCCTCAACAATTACCCTTTGACTATCACCTCTAGAGTTAGCGATCGCATAATTCCATGCGTCTGCAACTTCACCCACTAATTGAACAACAGATTGACCTTTACCAGAAGACGACATCACCGGTTTAACCACATTCGGAAAACCAATTTTTTCAGAAATACTCATTAATTCCTCTAGAGTAGAAGCATAACCATATTTAGCAGTTCTAATCCCTAATTCTTGATGTGCTAAATCCCTAATTCTATCACGATTCATTGTATAGTTAGTCGCTGCTGCTGTGGGGATAACTGTAATCCCACGTTGTTCAAATTCCAGTAACTTTTCTGTTCTAATCGCTTCAATCTCTGGTATAATAAAATCAGGTTTATACTTATTCACAATTGCTTCTAATTCATCAGCATTCAACATAGAAATAACTTCAGAACAATCAGCAACCTGCATGGCTGGAGCATTGGGATATCGGTCAACAGCAATTACATAATTCCCCAGACGTTGAGCAGCAATCACAAATTCTTTACCGAGTTCACCGGAACCCAACAGCATTAATTTTTGGGGTAGCTGAATTGAACTGTTCATAAATTTATCCTAATTACTTGTAGATGGTTATGGTAATAAAAACTTGTAGATTTTTTCAGGATTTATGTAGTGGCGTTGATAAACCATCAATACTGATGATATTTTTTTGCTGTTGATACTCTTGGATGCCCTGTTTACCTTTTTTACTAGCCCAATTAACTAAAGACTGCCTCTGACCTTGATATTCATAAAGTGGTACACCCATACCACAGGAAGTTTGCACCCTTTCAATATCAGCTACAATAATTTGACGAGTTCCTGGTATCTGTGGCAATAAAGAGTCAAAATCATTCCAGTCTGGTGAATCTGGCAAAACAGTGTATCCCTGACCATAAAGCCGCAAAATTCGGGGAGGTTCCTCAAAAGCGCAAAACATGAAAGTAATTCTCCCATTTTCTTGCAAATGGGCTGAGGTTTCGTTACCACTACCTGTAAGGTCGAGGTAAGCCACTCGATGAGCAGAAAGAATGCGAAAACATTCTAAGCCCTTGGGAGATAGGTTAACATGACCCGTAGCAGTCAGAGGCGCAGAACCAACAAAAAAAATGTGTTGATGAGCAATAAACTCTTGCAATTCTTCCGTAATACAGTCAAAAACTTTAGCCATAGACTATTGAGATGGTTGAGCAAATATGTTATGTTCTCAGCCTATTTCTTAACTGACAATCAAGCAAGACAACAGAATAAATATCTCTCTTCTCTGCGTGAATTTTTTCTCTATGTCCTCACTCTTTCTTCCCCCTTTTACCCAACATATAGAAAACGAAATTTCCCGCCGTGCTGGTGTGGAATTGTCTGTACTGCGCCTCGATATCATGCACCCATTAGTGAATGGTAACAAATGGTTTAAATTGAAATACAACCTCTTAGAAGCCAAACACCAAAACCTGAGAACTTTACTTACCTTTGGGGGTGCTTATTCTAACCACATATTTGCTACTGCCTCTGCGGGTAATCTCTTCGGGTTCCGCACTATTGGGGTAATTCGTGGAGAGGAAAGATTACCACTCAATCCTACGTTGAGTTTTGCCAAACAACAAGGTATGCAACTTGTCTATCTCAACCGTGAGACTTACCGACAAAAACACACCAGAGAATTACAAGAAGATTTAAAACAACGTTTTGGTGATGTTTTCATTATTCCTGAAGGTGGTAGCAACTTAAACGGCGTGCGTGGTTGTACAGAAATAGTTAAAGATGCCGGAACTTTTAATACTATCTGTGTAGCCTGTGGTACAGGTACTACATTAGCTGGGATTGCGCTTTCGCTGAATCAAGGGCAACGAGTGATTGGTTTTCCCGTGCTGAAAAAGGGGGAATTTCTCGCCCAGGACATTGAGAATTTGTTGCGGAATTATTTAGGTTCTGGGCTACCTGTACCAAATAACTCTCCAGCCCCTTGGGAATTGGTGTGTGATTATCATTTTGGTGGTTATGCCAAGGTGAATAATGAGCTGCTAAGATTCGCTAAAGAGTTTGAACAAGAACATCAAATAACACTCGATTACACATATACCTCCAAAATGTTTTATGCTGTAATGGATTTAACACAGAAGGGAATGTTCTCAAAAGGCGATCGCCTGTTATTGATACACACAGGAGGTTTACAGGGTAATATCGGCATGGAGAAGCGGCTGTAACACACATCTTCTCAGCTTGGGGATGTGTACGTATTCCACTGAAAATACATATTCAGGTATATACCCTGATCAAAGGTAAAAAAAAAATTATGTAAATTTCACTGTAAATTTAATAAATTCACATTAATAATATAGATAATAAGATACCTAAAAAGCTAATATTTAAAGTCTAAATAAGCCTTTTAAAAATTTGTTTTATTGGGATGTACTTATCAATCCAGTTTTCCTCTGACTATAGGTCAATCCATAACAAAATGAAAAATTCTCAAAATTCTCCCTCTAATTTTGAGCAGCTTTATCAAAAAATTTCCCCCGAAATTCAAAAAACCTTAACTCATGAGCAATTACAAGCTATCAAAACAGCTTGCGAATCTAATGATTATTCTAATTCTAATCGCCACGCCTTAGATATCAGAGTTTCTTTACCCATTCCCGGATTAAGGTTTTATGTAGTTTTATTAGCAGGTAAAGAACGTCGTTCAAAAAAAAGATTGCAGTACGAAAAAGGTGTATATCCTTTGCGTAATCCTGTAAATATATTATTTCTATCTGTACTTTTCATCATATTATCAACTTCTAGTATCACTATTTTTCAGTTTATATTTTCTTCAATTTCTTTTCCATCCACTATATCTCATCCTGCATCTATTCCTTGGATTGATAATCAAGTTGAATGCCAAAATACCAAAAGAATTTGGCAGGATAATAAGTGTTGGGATGCAGAACACAACCCTACATTTTAATTGATTATATGTCAAATCTTGGAAAGAAAATTCCAGTTCTTTGACAACATTTGAATGGGTTCGACCACTTTTAAAACACATTTATGGACAGGAAGCTGTTAATCCCTTATTGATGAAATCTGGTTTAGCACGTTGCAAGCAAAAAGGCATAAAGTTTTTAATCTAACTGATATTATGTAAATACATTTAAAGACGATAACTCACACTAAAATGAAAGCCATCATCCTGGGCATTTGTCCCCCGATCATCTAAATTAATTAGAGGAAGGGCATAATCTAGCCTAATATCAAGGTTTTTTAATGGTTGATACAAAATACCCATTCCTAAACCAGCCAAAAAGTTTTGCCTCTGTAAAAGATTGGGATTATCATCAGTATTCCAGACGTAAGCTAAATCAAAGAATGGCGCGATTTGTAATGTAGAATCACCTGCGGCATCTCGTTGTACTGTAATGCGGTTTTCTACAAAAAATCTCACTCCATTGTCAGCTGCACGAGCGTTTTGCCGATATCCACGCACTGACTGACCACCACCAACTACAAATTGCTGGGAAGGTAATAAAGCATTCGGTGTTAATTGAATTTCTGCTTGGGCAATTAATAAATTATCTAAATTCAAGCGCTGCACTCGCTGGATTTGTCCAAACCAACTAAAAAAGCGGCCATCAGGGATAGGATTATCATTAACTGTAGCATCAAATACACCAATACCCAAACTAAAGAGCGATCGCAATGCCCAAGCACCTTGAACATCCCGGCGGACATAATCTTGTCCAAACTTAATCACACGGGTGCGGCTATTACCGTCAGCATCGGGGCCTAAACCAAAGGGTGTCGCACCAGCAAAGGTAAAAGTTTGACCATTCTGGATAGTAAAACCTAAAGATAAAGCAAATTCTTCCCGCAGCGATCGCACTAGTGGTTGTCTATAACTAATTTCATAAAGTTGAGATTCCCCACTAATATCCAGACTCCTAACTGCATCACTGCCCTGAATGATTTGATTATTATTAATTGAGGTTCGTAGTTGTAAAGAACCATTCATCGCATTTAAAGGGACTCGATAATTCAAATCATAAATATTTGAGCCTCCCTGCACTGTGCGATAATAAGACGCAGCAATTTCATCACCAATTCCTGTCAGATTACGATAAGTAGCGCTGATACCCAATCTTTCTGAACCGATGCTAGGTGGTGAGTAATTATCAACACTAAAAACGGCATTAAAAGCATTAGCCTCTTTGGTGCGAAGTATCAGAATACTTTTACCAATACCACTGCCAGGACGTAAACTAGCTTCTAAATTTGTCAGTAGCGGGTCAGTTTGGACTAACCTTAATTGGTCTTCTAATTTGTTTGTGGATAAAGGTTGGCCTACACCCAACGCTACACGCGATCGCACATATTCAGGATTTAACCGCTCAGTTCCTTGAATTTCTATTTTTTCGATACTGCCTTCAATTACCCGAATTTCCACCACACCATTAATAATTTTTTGATCTACTAAAATCGCTCTGGAAGTGATGTAATTATTGTCTAAATAAAGTTGGGTAATGGCATCGGCAACTTCTCTTAATTCTGCCAAAGTCACAGAACGCCCTTCCACAGAATTAATTATGGGATTCAGCGTTTCAGAGGTAAAAATTGTACTCCCTGTAACCAGGATTTTTTCTACCCGAATACTTTCAGACGGTTCGGTAGGTAAAACTTCTGGAGTAGGAGTTGGCTGTAAAAATGGTTCATCTAATGATGGTAACGGTTCTGGAATTGTCCCAGGCTGGGGAAAGCGGTCTAGGTTTCTTTCACCACCTGGGTTTGGTGCTTGTGCTAGTGTTGGTAGAGTTAAAAAAAATACAAAACTTAAAACAACGTAATGAGAAAATAAAATAAAAAATCGATTATTTATGGAATTTTGCATTGTTAATTTCGATCTATAGGAATCCGGTTTGGTTTCTGTAGCTGGGGTGGTGTAGCCATATTTACTCGTAGAGGTAGGGAACGGGAAAGAAGGAATCAAGGTATACAGAGTTTTGTATGGCTTACACCACGCCAGCTATCAAAATTCAAATAAGAATCATAATATAGCGGTTACTAATCTACGGAAGCACAAATTTATCTGTGTATCCTACTGGTAGCAGCTAATACCAATTTTTTGTAGTAAAAAACCTTGTCCAACAATAACATTTAACCATGTTGCTGACTATTTTATACTTTTAAATTTGTTAATATTTTTTCTAATCTATTTTTTACCATGTTTTACCAATTAAGCCAAATACACTTCATCATTGCTAACATAGTGAGTCTGATGAAAAGTTTAAACTTTATTTGCCCCCTCAACTGAAAATCTTTGAAGAATAGCAGATATAAACCCAAAATTCAGGGTAAATTGCTGTATTTTGGAGGGTTACAACAAGTTGTGAGTGCCAAAAAATAAGTAAAAAATCTATAAATTTTTATTCCAATGATGGCAACCACAACATCACCTGTGTTTTTAAGTGTGTAAAATGATTTAAACCCCAAGTAGCAGTATTGACTGCCAATTACATCACCCACAACTTAAATCAACGTGCATTCATCAAGATGCAAGTTAACTTTAATACAATTACAATGTATAGTAAATCTATAACTTATGGATATTCAACAAGCTTTAGTCTTTGTTGACACCTTGATATTTGAGAAAACAGGTAAGCATCTAAGCGATTTGCAAAGGCGGTTGCTGCATTCGTTTTGGTCAGATCCTCACCTACGCTACCATGACATCGCTGAAACATACGGTTATTCAGTTAATTACCTCAAGCAAGATATTGGACCGAAGTTATGGCAGCTGCTATCTGAGGGCTGTGGCGAAAAAGTCAGTAAAACTAATTTTCGCTCGGCTTTAGAAAGAAAATGGCAGCAAGCAGATATAACACCAGTTTTTGAGAACAATTTACCCCTGACAACCTTTACACAGCAAGTTATCCCCAGGCAAGAGTTATCATCTCCAGATGTGATTAACACCCCTCTTAATGAGATGAAAACATACCAAGATTGGGGAGATGCGCCTGATGTTAGCGTTTTCTATAGTCGCACTCAAGAATTGGCTACTCTAGAACAATGGATAGTGGGTGATGGTTGTCGTTTGGTCGTTTTGCTAGGAATGGGAGGCATCGGCAAAACCCATCTCAGCGTCAAGTTAGCCGAACAAATTCAACATCATTTTGATTATCTGATTTGGCGATCGCTAGTTTCAGCACCTCCTTTACAACAATTAACACGGGATATCTTGAACTTTTTAAACCAAGGAGAAGAAAACAATTTACCCATCAGACTTGAAGAGCAAATCTCTACTCTGATGCAGATTTTGAAAACAAAACGGTGTTTATTAATCTTAGATAATACAGAAACGATTTTAAAAAGTGGGGTCTTAGCAGGTCAATATCAAAAAGGTTACGAAAACTACAGAACATTTTTTCAAGCTTTAGGACAACGCCAGCATAATAGTTGCTTACTCTTAACTACACGAGAGAAACCTCAAGAAATTAGCTTCATGCAAGGAGAAACATTACCTGTACGCTGTTTGAAATTAGCAGGATTAACTATGCAAGCAGGACAGCAGCTCTTGCAAGTCAAAGGATGTTTCTTAGAATCGGAATTATGCTTGCAGAAATTTATCGAAAAATATAGTGGAAATCCTTTAGCTTTAAAAATTATTTCGGCAATTGCTCAAGATTTATATAATGGAAATATTTCTGAACTGCTCAAAAGTAAATTGTTTATACCAGGAGAAATTAATGAAGTTCTAGAACAACAATTTAATCGTTTACCTGTTTCAGAAAAGAATTTTTTATACTGGTTAACTCTTGAACAAGAACAATTTGACGAAAGTGCTTTAAAAGTAGGGGAACTTCCAGAAATATCCCCTCAAAATATCAGTGAAACTATTCGTTCACTGTTACATCGTTCACTATTGGAGAAAAAAAATAAAAAGTTTTTCTTACAGCCTGTTGTCAGAGAATATTTACAAAACAAGATAATTGATGAAATTCTGGAAGAGATAGAAAGCGAAAATATACTTTTATTAAACCAATACCCTTTATTAAAATCCGAAGCAAAAGAGTATGTGAGACAAGGACAGATTCAGCTATTTATCCAACCTTTAGCGGATAGATTGTTAACTCTGTACAAAAGTCGCAATAAAATAGAAATTAAATTCCAAAATATTCTGGTAAACCTACGAGAAAACACATCTTTAGAACCGGGATATGCTGTGGGGAATATTATTAATCTTCTATGTAAATTGCAAATTGAATTGACTGGCTATGACTTCTCTGATTTAACTGTTTGGTCTAGTTGTTTACAAAAAATAAATTTACAAAATGTTAACTTTACTCGTGCTGATCTGAGCAAATCAGTGTTTGCTAAACAGTTAACTAGCATTTTATCTCTGGCCTTTAGTCACAATGGCAAATTACTGGCCACTGGAGATGTAAACGGGGAAATTCATCTATGGCAAATTGACAATGGTCAGGCAGTTCTCAGGTGTAAAGGACACGCAGGTTGGGTACATTCGATTAGTTTTAGTCCCGACGGCAAAATGCTTTGTAGCGCCAGCAGTGATCATACTGTGAAATTATGGGATGTGTTCGACGGCAGTTGTCTGAAAACACTCACAGGGCATCATCAAAGAGTGCGTTCAGTCGCCTTTAGTCCTGATGGCAAGATAATTGCCAGTGGTAGCAGCGATGCCACAATCAGATTTTGGTATACTAACAGTGGTGAATGTTTCCAGGTTCTGTCAGGACACGAAAATTTTGTTTGGTCTGTTGCGTTCTCTCCCGATGGCAGGATGATTGCTAGTGGCAGTGAAGATAAAAGTATTAAACTTTGGGATGTGAATACGGGTGAATGTTTGCAAACCCTATTAGGGCATAACCGTTGGGTGCGGGCGATCGCCTTTAGCTCTGATGGTAAACTGTTGGCAAGTGGTAGTGGCGATCGCACACTCAAAATTTGGGAAACTAGTACTGGCAAATGTTTGCAAACATTCACCGGACATACTCAAAGATTGCGATCAGTCGCCTTTAGCCCTGATGGTAAACTGGTAGCCAGTGGCAGTGGCGATCACACCGTCAGACTATGGAGTATTGCTGATGGACAATGCCTGAAAAATCTCCACGGTCATAACAGTCTTCTCACCTCAGTTACCTTTAGTCCCAATGGCACAATTCTCGCCACAGCTGGAGAAGATCGTTCTGTACGACTTTGGGAAGTCAGTACGGGTAGTTGTATCGATATTTGGCAAGGTTACGGTAGTTGGGTGCAATCAGTCGCCTTCAGTCCCGACGGCAAAACCCTAGCCAGTGGTAGTGAAGATAAAAGCGTCCGACTGTGGAATCTGGAAACCACTCAATCCTTAAACACTCCACCCCATTCAATGGTTTTAGAAGGACATCGTGGCTGGGTGTGTTCTGTCGCCTTTAGTCCTGATGGCAAACATCTGGCCAGTGGCAGCAGTGACTATAGTATAAAGCTTTGGGATGTCAATACAGGTCAATGCCTCAAGACCTTTCAAGGACATAGCCGTTGGATTGGTTCTGTAGCCTTTAGTCCCAATGGACTGACCTTAGCCAGTTGCAGTGGCGACTACACTGTTAAATTATGGGATATCATTACCGGCAACTGCTTGAAAACGTTGCAAGGACATGAGGGTTGGCTGTGGTCTGTGCAATTTAGTCCTGATGGAGTCACCTTAGCCAGTGCTTCTGAAGATAAAACCATTAAACTGTGGGATATAACCACGGGTAACTGTATAAACACCCTTGTGGGACATACTAGCTGGGTACAGGGCATCTTTTTTAGTCCTGATGGCAAACTTTTAGCAAGTGCGAGTTGTGATTGTACAATTCGTTTATGGAATGTCGCTACCGGAGAATGTTTAACAACGTTACGAGGACATAGCAGCTGGGTACAGTCAGTAGCATTTAGCCCTAATGGGGAAATTTTAGCTAGTGGTAGTTGCGACCAAACCGTGAAACTGTGGAATCTCAATACAGGTAAATGTCAGATTACAATCCCAGCTCATCAAAGTTGGGTATGGTCTGTAGCATTTAGTCCCGATGGGCAGATCCTAGTCAGTGGTGGACAAGATGAAACTATGCGACTTTGGGATATTCACACAGGAAATTGTCTCCAGACCTTGAGAACAAAACGACCCTATGAAGGAATGTGTATTCAAGGAGCGAAAGGTATAACAGATGTGCAACGAGAAGCTTTAAAATTTTTAGGCGCAGTGGATTAGATTAGACCCTCGTTATCAGTTCCCACTCACAATAAAATCATGACTTTTTATCAAGATTTAGAACCTTTTGTTGACAAGTATTTTAGTGAGCAAATGCTTCAACTAAATATTCCTGGTGCTGTCTTTGTTTTGGTGAAAGGTGATAAATTACTACTGAATAAAGGTTATGGGTTTGCTAATTTAGATAAAAAAATCGTAGTTACTCCAGATCAAACACTTTTTCGAGTTGGTTCGATTTCAAAGCTGTTGACGGCTACAGCAATTATGCAACTTGTTGAAGCTGGACAACTGAATTTATTTGAGGACATCAATAGCTATTTAAAAGAATTTAAAATTGCAGCTAAATATTCACAACCAATTACTGTAGCTAATCTCCTCACACATACAGCTGGTTTTGAAGAACATAGCATTGGTCTGGAAACTTTAAATCCATCTGAGTTAATCCCACTCGGCAAGTACTTTGCCAATCGGATACCTCCTCGTGTCATGCCTCCAGGAAAAACTATTAGCTATTCTAATCATGGCATGGGACTAGCAGGATATTTGGTAGAAGTTGTTGCTGGTATGCCTTTTGAACAATATATCCAGGAAAACATTTTCCAACCACTGGAAATGTACCATAGCAGCTTTCAACTTCCTGCTCATCTGGCTGATGATTTAGCTGTGGGGTACGAATATGAGGCAGACAATTACCAAGCCGTACCTTTTAGTTATATCAAAATTCCACCAGGCGGTTCTCTCAATGCAACAGCAACTGATATAGCACATTTTATCATGGCTCACTTGCAGAATGGTTGCTATAAAAACCGACAAATTCTGAATCAGACAACTGCCTTAGAGATGCATCAACAGCAATTCACTAATGATCCTCGTTTACCCGGTTTCACCTATGGCTTTTACGAAGATCATAAAAACAACCAACGAATTATTCAGCATGGAGGAACTGTTAGAGGTTTCGCCAGTCTATTATTCTTACTACCAGAACAGGATTTAGGGTTTTTTATTGCTGGTAACAGTTTAGAATTTAAGTTTGTTACGGATTTTGCCGACCAATTTCTAGACAAGTATTATCCTGTTTCAAAATCCTGTGTTGTTCCTCAAGCTTTACCAAATTTTGCACAGCGTTCCCAAGATTTTACAGGTTATTATCGTAATCAGGGTGAGTCCCGAAATACGATTCAGAAAATCTCAGCATTATTCTCCCAAATTCGAGTTTCAGCCAGTGAAGATAGTTTAGTTATCCCAGATTTCTCAAAAGACGAAGAATCTGATCAATGGGTGGAAGTTGAACCTCTATTATTCCAAAGGATTGATGATGACAGTTTGTTAGCTTTTAGAAAAGATAATCAAGGACGCATCACCTATTTATTTATGGGGATTAGCACTTTTGAAAAACTACGTTGGTATGAAACTAGTCCGTTTCATTTTGCTGTTTTAGGTTTTTGCGTGTTAGTTTTTCTAGGAAGTTGTATAATTTCACTAGGTTGGGGAATGTTCAATATTTCCCAAATCCCAGATATATTAGCTTTAGCGATCGCATCTTTAAATTTAATTTTTATTATTGGTTTTGTTTTAGCTTCTTCTCATCCCAATGGCTTGACTTACGGTGTCCCTAAGATAATAACTATTCTGCTAACTATTCCCATTATAACAGCAGCTTTAACTTTAGGCTTAATCATGTTTACCATCCTAAGTTGGAACAATCAAGATTTGAGCTTATGGCAGCGACTGGATTATTCTTTAATTAGTCTAGCAAGTATAACATTTACTTTTTGGTTGCGTTACTGGAATTTATGGGGATTTAAACATGACTTACGCAAAAACCCTCTCAAACCCTGATTCCTCTGTGTCCTCTGCGTCTCTGTGGTTTGTTATTCCGTAATTTGTGCGTAAGTCCTATTAAATTTTGATAGAGTTGTTGTTTAAATTAACGAAAAGATAAATTTTGAATTTTACCGCTTTTATAGTCTGAATTGAGTTTTATCCCAGCGATAATACCCGCAATTAACCAAAGACCAACTATTAATAAATACAGCAAGATTTTTTCTGGTACTTCTATCCTATCAATCACACTATCTGAGAGTAATGTATTAATTGCACCATGTCCTAAGACAGCAGGCCAAATACTTTTACTGCTTAATGTCAACCAAGCAAAAATTAAAGAAAATCCAATAGTTGTTAATGGCATAAATATCAATGCCCCCAAAATAGGATATTCGGGAAAATTATAACCCATTAATATTATCGGTAGATGCCAGTATCCCCAAACTAACCCTAAAATCACAACACCAGGAATCAAGCCAAAAACTTGAATCATCTTATTTTGTAAATAGCCTCTCCAACCTAGTTCTTCACCAATGGTAAATATACCAGTTAAACAAGCAGTAACAGTAAAGTTTAATGAAAATAAAGGAATAAAAGTAACAAGGGAAACCGGGGTTTTATCTAAAAAACTAACATTATAACCTTGCATAGAGAAAACCTTTTGTTCTCCTCCTAGCAGTTGGATAAAAACTAATAATAAAATTGTAATAATCAGAGGAATTACTAAACTATACAGCCAAAATATCGGTCGTCTGATTTTTAATCCTAAATTAGACCATCCTTCTTTAAAAATGCTAGTAAAAACTATAGCAATTACCCCAGGAAAATACATTAAAATTAAAGCTAGGTTGGAAAATTTTTCTGAAGCAATATCTGGAGCGACAACAGTGATAAATACTTGGTATAAATAAGAAATACTCAGAGTAATAACTAAATATAAGAGAATTCTGTTTTTTTGAGACATACCAGTATTCCGAATTGATAATTTTGTGCTGTCTTATTGTGATACATTTATATATTATCAAATTATGTGTGGGCGAATGTTTAAAACTTTCAGAGATAGGAAATTTACTATTTCTTTTAAATTCATTCGCCACCAGAAATTTACAGCGATATTAGTACCAATTCCCACAGGAGAATGCCACCAACCACTAGGGAGAAAAAGTATTTCTCCTGGGTTAGTAATAACTTCTAATGGTGTAATTTCGCTAAACTTAGGAAATTTCTGCAAATCTGGTTGATTAATATTTACCTGACTGCACCAAAAAAATTTGGTATACCAAGGATGAGGGTATAAGAAGGAAGATTGTTCAGGAGGAAATATGAACCAGTGTTTTTGTCCAACAATCTGGACATTGAAATTGTGAAAGAAATCGTAGTGTAAATTTACCCGATTATTTCCCTGTCCGATCCAAAGATTCTGAGATGTGAGTAACTTAGAGTCAAAATAATTAGGAATCGTAATGTCGGCTAAGATTTCGGAGAAATAGGTGGGAATATCTAAGGAACCCACAAAATATTTAGTTTTGTTTTTTTTATGAAAAATAACATCCCAAGCATTCTGCTGTTCGTTGGCTAAAATCCAATCTAAGAAAACAGCGAGTTTAATTTGTTTATGTGCGTGATAATTATCAAAGTAATCGTTTTGGGATACGCGACAAGGGACAATTGTATCACCAATATTGGTTTTTAAGTAATTAATTGTCCAAGCAGATAATGCCGGCCAGTCGTCTATTGCACCTGTAATCACGCAAGGTTTTTGGGGGGACAAAAAATTTTGTTCAAACTCTTCTTTTGTGGGTTTGTGAATTCGCGCGATCGCCACACTCCCCAAAGCCATTGTATCCATTTATTGCTAAACTTTAACTTGAAACATCTGTAAACTGCTCTGCACTTTTTGTTGAGGTTGTGATTGTTTGCGGTGGTCTTGGAGATAACTGCGAACGTCAACGCTGCCGCCTGGATAGTCTTGGGAGTCTGGCAGAGGTGAAGGTTCTTTGACGGCTAAACTCAGTAATCGATTGTTAATTTGTAATAAGATGTGGCGCGATCGCAATTCAGCCACAATAGGCTTAACCTCATCCCAACACAGACTAACTCCAGTCTTAACTTTGAGGATACGTAGCAACTCTGGTTCAGTCAAGACGCGATCGCAAGCTAAATAGATTTCGTAGGCTAAACCTTCTACAAACATTTCATTAGCGACAGCACAAGGTCTAGTGTCCACAATTCGCAATCGCTGACCGTCATCTTCTATAATATTTAATTTCGGTGGTTGTGGCGACCAAAATAACTCTCCCCAACTAGCAATACAATCTTGCAGCAATTTATGTTCGGGAATTAAACCTGTTTCTCGCCAATCAGAGGAACTAGAGATATTTCGGCCGTGACTATGATCTTCAAAGTAATAAGCTAATTGAGCAATTACCTCAGCCGAAAACGGGTAAACATAGGAGTAAGATTTATGAGGAGACAGTTGTAGTCCGTAGTCTAATGAATTTTCGTGATAGGGACTAAAGCGATCATAGCGAATGGGATAAGCAGCCGATGGCGGTTGTAAGTGAGCGATTAAAGGTAGCCATTCTACCATTTCGGCATACCATTCTCCAGACTCACCAGGAATGCCAATCAGAAAATTCCAATCCACAAGAATCCCAAACTCCCTAGCCCACTTTAATAGTTGGACATTCATTAAGGCAATGTTACCTTTTTTGAGGAGTTGCAAGGCGCGATCGTGCATATTTTCCATGCCTGGTTGAATGAATCGCACACCTGCTTGTGCCAGTTGCTGCACCTGTTCTTTGCGGAGATTGGCTTTAGTTTCGTAAAAAATAGAGTAAGGCTGTTCTAAGGATGCCAAAACGGGCAGTACAGTATCAATATGCTTGATATCAAGAATATTATCCACAACAAAGAATCTTTGCAAATGATAACGCTCTGCCAGGGTTGTAAATTCCTTAACTACACGTTCTGGAGATTTGGAACGATAAGTCATCCCAGAACCATTTAAACCACAGAAACTACAATGTTGTTTTTGTCCCCACCAACATCCGCGCGAAGTTTCTATGGGTATTCCTGGCTCAATGTATGCTGCGATCGCCAAGTTTTCTAGAGTGTGAAAATAGTCGTCGTAGTCGGGAATGGCTATTTGGTCTAGATTCTGTACAGATCCTCTGGAAACTGTGGAAAGCGTTAAGCCTTGACGATGGCTGGGAGTAATCACACCTTGAGGTAATTTGGTCGTTGGTAGCTCTCGTCCGTGGGTTAAAATTTGCTGACATAATGCTGAAAACAGTTCGTCCCCTTCCCCAGAGCAAATAAAATCCACCCAGTCAAAGGCTTGGTGAAGTGTCAGCCCCATTTCGCCCTCGCAGTTAGCACCCCCCATAATAGTGGCGATCGCTGGGTTTAATTCCCGAATCCGTCGCAGCAATGCTAAAGATGCACAGTTTTGTTGAAATGTCGAACTGCAACTCACAATGCGAGGATTTAATTCTAAAACTGCTCTCGCCACCCGATCAACAAAGGCCGCAGCGCGATCGCGCACCCATAAAAGGGCTTGTCGCATAGCTGGATGATCATAAGCAACGTCACGCAGATATTCTTGATCATCAGGTTCCCAGTCAGGAAAGGCTACTTGAGAAAAAGTCCACTCGCCCATAATTAATTCAGGACGGCTGAGACTTAATACCTGATATTTAGGCAGTCCTATTTCTTCCGCAAACCAGAGATTGGGATAAATAGCCTCAGCTTTCATTCCATTCATTTGCAAAGAGGCTTTTAATAAGCCTAAAGCAATTGAAGGACGTTCAACTGCTGCATAAGGCATGGATACCAGGCACACATCAATCATATTAAAAATGGGGGATAGGGAATGGGGACTCTTGACCAATTAAGCAGCAAAATAACCAATACCATTGCCGATTTCATAGAAACTGGCCGGTGTAATTCCTGAAAAACTGCTCCGGGGGTTGTCAAAATACATCCAATAATTAAAATTAGAGCCAGCTTGCAAAAATCTATTAAATTCGCTGATCACATAAGGATTATCTATCTTCGCTAACTCTTGCTCAAAATTTGATTTAGCAAACCGCCAAAATTCTGTGTCAAAAGGAGAACCGCCAACATAGTGCCATCCTATAAACAACACGACTTTTAAAATTGTGTTTGACAAAAATTTATTAAAGGCTTGAATTTTATTAATGTCAAATGCGCCCCTGGGTTGACCGTTTAAGTCTGCTAATTCTTGCAGAGGATAGAGAGAAGCATAAGTAATTTGAGCGTGGATCACACCCAGCGCAGTTGCTTCTAATGGTTCGATAAATGAAGCAGTATTACCAATTTTAAACAATGCGCCATCAAAGAAATCTTTACAAGCAAAATTGGGGAAATTCAGATGTTTGTCTTCTCCCATTATTTTTACATCTTCTGCTTGCAGAAATTCTTGGAAATCCGCCTCTATCTCACTGACTGAATTAATTTGATTATTATAAATGTAGCCGTAGGAAGTATGGGTAGTTAGAGGAATCACAAAAATCCAACCATAAGGTCTGGCAATAGAACGCGTTGCTTGATTATAATCAACAACTGGACCTCGCCGAATCAAAGCTGCATTTGTAGGAATTAAAGACCATTGAGATTGTTGGTCATCAAAGGTTTTAGGAAAGCCTCGACCATCAAAGGCAAAGTCAACCTCTAAGGGACTGTGATCAGCAAATTCAATATTAACTTTTACGCCATTACTTTCTACATGAATAACTTTTTGATCTATCCGTGTAGAGATGATATATTCCTGCAACAGTTCGACTAATTTAGCAGAGGATATATGATAGCCATAGGACGTTTTGGGTGGATAAAAGTTATGCATGAACTCCTTATTTTTTGTCCCCCAATTTTCAAATTTGATGCCATATTTACGGGTAACGTTGCATTTTTCCTGTAATTCTGAAAAGCCCAGTCCTGTAATATCTTCTATCCAGCCTGGAAAATGTGCCTGAGTTCCTTCACCTACGCCAATTGTGGGAATGGCTGAATCATAAATGTGATATAGTTCAAATTTTGGGAAATGTTTTGTGATATGAGCCGCAGCCATGTAGCCCGCAGTTCCTCCACCAATAATAGCAAGTTTCATAAATTTATCTCCTGTTTTTAATTAGTTAAGCTGCTACTTTTTCTTGTTGATAAATTTCAGATAATCTCATGATATCAAGGGGGTAAAGTTCCTGAAGTTTCTTGATTAAATTATCTTCAATGAATTGATATTGATCTTCTGGAGTAAATCCACTCAATCTTGACCGACAAATATCAATCAATTTAATTTCGACTTGCTTAACTTTGAGAAAGTTTATAACGTGGTCAATCCTCTCTAGAATTTTAGCTTCTGACACTTTGAGAACATTAGGAACTTTCTGCTCATCTTGCTGCGAAAACTGATTAAAAACTAAATAATATTTTCCCTCAACAACTTGCGTTTTTACACCACTTCCCAAAGTTAAGCGCATAAATTGATAAGGGTCTTGGCGAAATTCATCATATTGTTCTTTCGTTATTTCTAGTTGTCCTTGAAAGTTATGATATGAGTTATTACAGGAAAAATAATCTAAATCAATATCTAAAATCACAGATTGTTTTTCGGAAAATTTTTCGGATTCATTCACAGTAAAGGATTGGAATTTTGCCTTTTTGTACTTAGGATCAAATAGGGCTTTTGTTCCTAGAGATTGCATATCTTTTGCGGTTAAAATCTTCCCTTCTTGATCATGGGAATAAACACACATTGAAGCAGGAATGGGAGCTTGTTGATTTTGACGAATCCAATATAATTTATTAAACAATCCCTGATAAATAGCAGGAATAATAAAATTTTCAATTGTCAGTTCATTATAAGTAAAGTTATAAATTTCTTGTAAGTTACCATTTAAGGATTTGATTGGATAATTGAATCGAGGAATGCCCATATCGGAATGTTCATCAATATGCAGCAAGGTGTTTCCCGATTTTGGCATCCATTGTTTTTGAATGGCATAGTGCCAAGCAAAAAATGCTTCGTTGTGTTCTTCAAAGAGAATAACTGGAATTCCTGCCATGATTTTTAACTTTCCTCTAATTACAAATAGAAACTAATTGTTAGGCTGTTCTAATTATTCTTCTGGTTGCTCGGCTAAAATTCCTTGTGCAAACATTAAATTGAGTGCTTTTAGGGTAGTGGGGGTAGAAGTACCACAAATATTAAATAAAGAAGTAATTTGTGATACGGTTTTATCACCCTTGAGAATGACTTTGCCTAGTTGTTTGAGATAAGGATCATTGCGAAACTTCAAGGTTAAAAAGCGTGTGGAGACATGAAAGCCGTCCTCGAATTCCTCATATTTCAGGTCGCTGCGAAAACGCACGCGATCGCCTGGACGCAGAGATAAAGGCATATAAGTCTCAATCGCTTTGTCTAGAAATGTTCTTAATTCATCAACGGTGGTAAATGTGGTTTGATCATGGACTTGATAACCATTGGGAAAGCGATCGCTTGCAGGACAAGGACTGACTAATTTAACGCTGCGATCCACCATATTAAACAGAAACCCACTCACGCAAGCATTGGTTCCCGGTAAAGATTCATCAACGACTTGCTCTTTTTTCGTGGCTTGGCGTTGGTTATACTCACGCATCCGTCCAGCACTGGCTTTTTCAATCCCCGCCTCTTGATTTTGAGTCACTAACCCAACAAAGGCTAATTCTTCTGGGGTGAATGCTTCATGGAGTTTGTCAAGAATTTTCAGAGACAGAATTGAGAACCGATTTAATCTGTTCCCTTTTTCTAAAGCCAGTTTCAGTAACGATTTTGTCCGGTTAATATTTTTGAGAGGTTGGGCTGTAGTCGTTTGGGGAAATACACCCAAAATTTCGTGATAATCGCACAAAAACTTTTCATAGTCAGGGTTATCGAGGGGATCTGTTGCCCAATAACAAAAGCCTTCTCCTGCGGCTGTGCCTAGTTTCTCTTGCAACAATTCCAAAACCTTCCGCCACAACTGCGCGTTTTCTGGCGTGTAGAAGAAAATATCCTCAAGAGTAGGGGCGGAAACACTACAGAACCAGCAACCAATAGAACATCCTTGACTCAATTCAAAACTAACTGGAAAATGTCCAATGTCTTCCGAAAGCCACTGGGGAACCTGACTAGATAGGCGATTCATTTGGCGCGATCGCCAAGCTGTATAATGGCGATTATGACTAGCAGCAATTAAATTAGAATCATTGCACTGCTCGAATGCTTGGGCAAAATCACGACACCGTTCTACAAGTAAAGGCAATTTTCCTGCTGTTTGTAGTTGTTCTAGCAACTGTGGTTCCCACAAAGGTTTGATTTCTTCGGGGTCAACGTCTAAATGGTAGCGGGCGACTGCTTGCTGTGGATTATTAATAACTTGCTCTCTGAATTGAGGATCAGCTTCCCATCTTTGCATAAAGCGTTGAGCATGGGTAATTCTATGAAATTCTTGAGCAAATTCTTGATCAGATAAGTCTTTGATCCAGTGGGTTTCGGCTGCAATCTGACTGGATAGCAACTGTCTAATCTGCGCTAGACTAACTAAGCCTAGTTGTTGGATATGGGGAGGGGCAATGGTTGACATATAACTTTCTCAAAGATTAGCAATGATCGATCTGCCAGTTAGGTAATTGGCTCGTCATCAAAAACACCTTGACTGAACATGAGGTTGATAGATTTGCGGATTTGTCCGGAAGGAACACCGCAGATATTAAATAGATGTAATATTTCCGCGACGGTTTTATTTCCTGGTAATAGAATTTCTCCTAGCTGTTTAATATGGTCAGCATGGCGAAATTTATGTTTAAAAAATCTGGTGGACAGTTGAAAGCCGTCTGATAAACTTTCATATTGCAGATCAGGACGGAAACGCAAGCGATCGCTATCTTTAACTTCTATCTGCATATACTGGTCAATCGCAGCTGACATGAATAGACCCAGATCCGCAGCGTTGCTAAAGGTTCCCTGTGCGTAAATTTGATACCCTAGTGGCCAGCGATCGCTGGCATTGCAAGGACTGATCAATTTCACACTTTGATCAACCATATTAATTAGGAATCCCGTCACACAAGCCGTAGTTCCTGAGTGATCATCATTTATAGCTTTATCCTCTTTTTCCGCTTGACGTTGCGCCCGTTCTCTAGCCTTTCCAGAAATAGATTTAGGTAAGCCAGATTCGGGATTTTGCAGCACTAAACCCACAAATGCTAAATCCTCTGGTGTAAACTCTGCGTGCAGTCTTTCCAGAAGTTTCAGGGAAATGATTGAGAAGCGATTGAGCAGACAACCCTTTTCTAAAGACAGTTTCAGGAGCGATCGCGTGCGTTCCGGGTCTTTGAGAGGTTGAGCCGTAGTCGTTTGCGGAAATACACCCAAGATCGCATGAAAATCGGTTAAGAATTTTTCATAATCAGGATTATCAAGGGGGTCAGTAGCACAATAACAAAAACCCGCTCCGGCTGCGTCTCCCAAGGTTTGTTTCATCAATACCAGAATTTCTTGCCATAGTTGGGCATTTTCTGCGGTATAGAGGAAAATATCACCCAAACTCGGAGCAGCAACACCACAAAACCAACAACCCACAGAACATCCCTTGTTTAGTTCAAACGATACAGGAAAGTGTTGGGTTTCATCCCCTTGGAATACTTGACTTTTACACCGAGCTACTTGCCGTTTTCGCCAGGCTCGATAACGAAGATTGCTACTCGATCCTGCTAAATTAATGATAGATTGCGCCCACTGGGATTGAATATCATTAAACTCTTGGTATCCCTGCGGTGGTTTTGCTGACCTTGGGTTCCACAAAAACTCAACGTCATCAGAACAAACATCTAAGTTAAAAGCTTTGACAGTTGCATCAAAGTTGCTCAAAATCTTGGCTCTAAAACTGAGATCCCCTTGTCCCTTTTCAATAAAACGTTTAATTTGAGTAATTTTGAGAATTTCTTGCGTTAACTGTTGATCAGAAAGTTTTTTGAGCCAATGAGATTCTCTGTTCCCTTGTTCTAAAACATAGCGAATCCGACTAATATCAATTTCTATTGTTTTTGGCTTAGTTAATGCTGAAATTTTATTCATAATTTGTAATTTATTTTCAAGTTTTTTATAATTTGGAAAAGACCTAGTGAACTGGAATTTGATATTTATCCCAGTCCACTGGGGCAAAACTTAAACACTTTTCCATTCCTGAGAAAAAGATTCGGCAGCCTTGAGAAGAGGATTGATTATAGTCTTCTACTCAAAGCAAAAAGCTCGTTACTTCCAAGCTACAACCCAATTGCGTCTAGAACCAATAGCCCAACCACCACCTGCTACTGCTTCTAAAGCTTCGTCAGAAAGTTCACCTTCTGCGCCTACTTCTTCAGTTTTTCTGGGTAAAACCATGTAAATGGTGTTTGGCAGTTCTTCAACTACTTCAATTTTGAAGGATTCAGGAATATTTGTTCCCAATTCTTGCTCGTAAATTGTTTTAGGGTCTGCTAACAATTGTTGTCTAAAAGCTTCATCTTCGTAAGCTCTGATCACCAATTGGTTTTCAAACTCTGAGCGTTTGCTTAACGCGTCTAAAGCTTCTTGTTTTTCTTGGGCTTCCATATTGATTCTCCTAAATCATGTGAAATTTGTAACTGTGTCTATTATTAGCTAATGCCGGAGAATGTTCAATCCAGATAAGTTCAGAATAGTTCAGGAAATTTTTACTCTTTTATTCAGTTAAGTTCAGGAAAGTTATGTTTTGCGATCAATGTACTTCCAGCACACGATGATTGTACCCAAAGAATGAGTAGTTTCAAACAAAATCTTGACCTCACAATATCTTATATCTGAGTAGGTCAGCTAATTGGGATTTAGCTTAATTAACATGGGTGGGTATCTTTGTCCACTCCACAATAGTTAAATATAATTTAAATATGTAAGTAGAGCAGCAGGAATAATTCAATGTTTGTAGTAAGGACTTTAGTCCTTATTTGAGGGCTGTAGCCCTCACTACGAAACAATCTCAATATTTTTACATTACTTAATGTACTTTGACTTATTCTCGCCTACTTACTTAAACTAGATGTTTTCTATTGCTTTGAAAGCAGGATGTTGCAGAGATTTCTCTGCAACAATTCAACAACTAATCTAATTGTCGTGCTACCAAGCGACCAAATAGCCCCCCTTCTTTGACTAATTGATCATAATTCCCCACCTGCACCACGCGACCGGCTTCAACAACATAAATGCGATCAGCATTACGAATTGTGCTGAGACGGTGGGCGATCACGATGCGAGTTGCATTCATTTTATCTAAACTTTCGGTGACAATAGCTTGAGTTTGATTATCCAGAGCGCTAGTTGCCTCATCCATCAGGAGAATTTTAGGTTTTAAAACCAACGCCCTGGCAATCAGCAATCTTTGTCTTTGTCCCCCAGAAAGATTGCTTCCGCCTTCACTGATTACCGTGTGCATTCCCATAGGCATAGCTTGAATATCTGCGTCAAATCCTGCCATTCGAGCTGCTTCCCAGGCTTCATCTAAAGTGACTAAAGCTCCAGATGTAATACTCTCAAAAATTGGGGCTGAGGAAATGCGGACATTTTGCAGTACCACACCCAATTGTCGTCGTACCGATGGCATATCAAGTCCTGCTAAATCTTGTCCGTCGTAGTAAACTGTGCCACTAGAGGGAATCTCAAAGCCCAACAATAAGCGAAACAGTGTAGATTTACCACTGCCACTAGGCCCCACCATAGCGATAAATTCTCCTGGTTCGGCATGGATGCTGACATCATCAAGAGTAAGGGGCCCATCTTCTCGATACCGGAAAGTGACGTGTTCTAGAGAAATACGCCCTGTCAATCGCCCTGGATCAGCTTTGCTGGGATCGGATTCTAGGGGTGATTGTACAATTGGTTTGGCTCGTTCCCACAGTGGAACAATTCCTAAAATATCAGTCAGAGTATTGCTAATCTCTGTGGCACTACTAATAAAGACACCAAAAGCGGCATTAAAAGCCAGAAATGTTCCTGCTGTTAGTCCGCTAGGGGTTCTCTGCTCTATCGCTATCTGAATAAATAAAATTGCAAACCAAAAGATCAAAACAGAACTGACGACAGACAGCGCTTCGTTAAAAACTTCTACACTATCATTAATGCTTTTGATTCCTGATTGTAACTTTGTTCGATGGCTATACTTTTTCGCCCAAGCTGCAAATCCTCGTTCCTCTGCCGCCGCAACACGCAGTTTAGCTACGCCGTTGATGAGTTCTACGGTCAGTCCATCAATTTCTCCATCTAATTTCTCTTGTTTGCGTTGTTTGTAGACTAAGAGACGACTGGAAATGACGGTAATAATAATTACTAACAGAGTGAGAGCAACACCCACTAATGCCAGTTGCCAACTATACAAGAACATCAGCCCTAAGTTGAGGAGAGCGAAGAGTCCGGTTAAGAGTGTGCGTTGGGTAGAGCCACTCAATTGACTGCGAATCTCACTGACTGCTAAGAGACGATTGACGAGATCGCCAGATGCATACTGCCGGAAAAATGCTGGACTTAATTTGAGTATTCGATCCCATAGAGCTGGTTGCAGAGAAGCATCAGCAGCACTTTCCACTCTTAAGGTAATGATCTGCTGTGCTAACTGAAACGTGGCTTGTCCGAAAGCCGCAGCAAATAAAGCTAGTCCCAGTTGCAATAATAAAGAGCGATCGCTATCGGGAATAGCATCGTTAACTAAAATGGCGGTGGCTTGGGGAGTCACCATGCCCAGTAGCGATGCGAAAAAACCCAAAACCAAGATTACGGCTACATCTTTTTCATACCCTTTGATACCAAAACGGAAAATCTCTATGGTGCTAGTAACTATTTGCGGTAATGGTCGATAAAATACGTAGGCTTCCGGCTTGATGTTTTTCAGGGCTTCGGCATCAATGGGAGTTCGAGTTAAAGTTTCGGGATCGAAGAGAAGATAACGCTGCTTGTGATCTGGCAATAAAGCCACTGGTTGGTTAGCTTTGGTGTAGCCTAACAAAGCTTCGTGTTCCTGTTGCCACCAGTCACCTGCCAGCAAGACTCGGCGAATTCGGCATTGGGAAGCTCGCGCGATCGCCTCTAGAGGGTCTTGAACGCGATCCAGGTCTTCCGATTGTGCTGGAGGTATAATGTTAATTCCGATGAATCTACCTACAGCCCCAGCCGCGATCAGTAAGGGGGTTCCTGCTTGGAAGAATTGTGTTGTTTCCGGTTTTAATACCGAAGTTAGTTCTCCCATAGAATTTTCGAGAACCAGGCGGTTGAATTCTTGCCTTTGCTGGAAACGGCGAAATTCCGATGAAATCTGCTGTTGCTCTAAAAGATTAAAGAAGTGAAAAAAATATGCGTGTAACAGGGCAAAACTGGCGGGTAGCTGTTCGACTTGTTCTAGTTCTTGGGTGGGAGTAGTATAAACTTCCACAGAATTTTCTGCCTCCAACCAAGTACCAGCAATTAGAGGTATGGGGGGCGAAGAGCTATCTAATATCAGGTCTTCCATGCCTCGCCACTTAATTCTACCTTGTTGACACGCTACCCAGATGGTTTGTCCACTCTTACCATTGGCGAAAAGGTAAGGCGGCACTAGGGTTTGCTCTTTGAGTAATGATACATAGTGAGTTCCTTCGGCAACAATACTATTAGGTGGTGCATGGCTGGCTGTTAGCTGCTCTCTCAACCATTCGCCCAAGTGATTATACCAACCTTCGATTAAAGCGATCGCTTCTAAATTACGATCTTTAACTTGTTCTATTAACTCTGCTAATGTTAATTCCAGCAGTTCAGTTTCTTCGAGTGCTACTGCCAAAATGCCTCTGAAGTCTTCATCTTTGTGGCTTGGTGCTAAAGCAGATCCAAATAAGGCTTCTCCTGGGCCAACATTAAACAAAAAGCGGCGATTACCTTTAATCTCTGCGTTTTCCACTAAAATGCCATGCAAGACTAGAGAACCGGATTTCACAAACCAGATTGTCTGGGGGTCATTCAAGAGCAACGGTTCATTACTTTTAACGATGCGTCCTTGCTGAGCAATAGTCATAGTTTATCCTTCTTGAGTACCAACTAAGCGTGTATAGACTCCTGGGCGACTGCGTAACTCTTCGTGAGTGCCGCGCTGTACTACTTTTCCGCGAGCCAAGACAATAATTTCATCACAGTCACGAATAGTACTGAGCCTGTGAGCAACTACGACACAAGAACAACCGCGCCGACGCAAGTTTCTGTCAATAATTAACTCGGTTTCTGCATCCAGCGCACTAGTTGCCTCATCAAGAACTAATACAGACGGATTTCTCACCAAAGCACGGGCAATTTCCAATCGCTGCCGTTGTCCTCCACTTAAATTCATCCCCCCTTCACTGAGTTCGCTATTATAGCCACCAGGCATATTCAGAATCAGATCGTGAATAGCTGCATCTTCACAAGCTTTGACCAAATCCTCTTCTGGAACAGTTGAGTCCCAAAGGGTGAGATTTTCCCGCACAGTGCCGGCAAATAGAAATATTTCTTGCTCTACCATAGCTAGAGAATTAGCCAGAATAGGGCGAGTAATTTGATGACGGGGGATACCGTCAAAGAGAATTTCCCCTGACCAGGGTTGGTACAGTCCGGTGAGCAACTTAGCCACAGTAGACTTACCAGAACCACTACCACCCACCAAGGCAACTCTTTCTCCGGGTTTTAATCTCAAACTTAAATTATTAATCAGAGGATTATCTAAGCGATTGTAGCCAAAGGTGAGTCCTTGCAATTCCACATATCCTTGTAATTTAAAGGATTCTTGGCTGTAGATTGTGGGACTAAAGTTATTTTGGTCAACTTCTCGTTCGGCTTCGGGATCTACTGGGTTCTCTAAAACGTCATCCAGACGATTTAAATCAGCTTCTAAATCTTGTAGAGTGCTGCCAAAATTTACTAACTCATTCACCGGTCTGAGAAATTCCTGTGTCAGCGCTTGGTAGGCAATCAGTCCCCCAATACTGAGGGTTCCTTGCATCACCCTAAACCCGCCTGCTACTAAAATTGAGGTGACAGCCAGAGAGGTTAATACTGTAGGCAAGGCTCCTAGAACTCGCGTGGGTAATCCTAATTCCTGTTGGGCGTTGACGGTTTTGGCGTAGTAGCCGGCAAACTTAGCAAATAAGTCAAACTCTAATCCACTGGCTTTGACTGTTTCGATGCTTTGAATACCGCTAATAGCCAGTCCAGCCACCTTTCCCGTTTCTTGAGACAGTCGGAGATTGGCATCCACTCGGTTACGGGAGAGGGACTGCAAGGCCACGAAGTTAGCCGCAGCGAAGAGAATCGCAATTAAGGTCAACAATGGATCGTAGAACAACATGATCAAGGCATAAAACACCATCATGATGGAGTCTATGGCAGTGGTTGCCAAACGGCCTGAGAGGACTTCGGCTACCTTATTGTTGAGTTGAGCGCGACTACTAATTTCTCCGGCGAAACGTTGGGCATAAAACCCCACTGGTAAGCGGATGGTATGCCACAGAAACTGCCCGGACATAGTAACTGATAGCTTTAGTAGTAATCTTCGCAAATATGTGAGCCGTAAACGGGCTAATAGACCCCGCAGCAAAGCCGCTATGACCATGCCCAAGAGTAGGGGACGCAACCACTCAGTCCGATTTTCTATGATAATTTCATCGATAAATACTTGTGTAAAGGCAGGGGCGGCCAAGCGAGGAATTGTCAGCAGCAATCCGGCAACCAAACAGAAAATAATTGCTGAACGGGAAGTTTCTAAGCGAGAGGCTAAGGCAGTGAGAATCCCCTTTTTTTTGCCACCTTTTTTAAACTCTGTCCCTGGTTCCATCACGAGGATTACCCCTGTGAATCCTTGGTCGAATTCATCGAAGGAAACCTTTCTTGGCCCCGTTGCTGGATCGTTGAGATAGACGGTTTTGCCAGCAAATCCTTCCACTACTAAAAAGTGGTTGAAGTTCCAAAAAACGATAAAAGGAGGTTTAATTTGCTGTACATCTTCCAAAGATTTTTTAAATCCTTTGGCGTTTAAACCGTACAACCGAGCTGCTTTGAGAACGTTAGAAGCCTTACTACCATCTCTCGAAACACCACATTCACGCCGCAAATCTGTGAGGGGAACTATCCGACCGTGATAACCCAAAACAATGCCAAGAGCAGCTGCCCCACATTCGACTGCTTCCATTTGCAGCACTGTAGGAGTTCGGACTCGACCGCGATCGCTTGGTCTGATCAAGTTAGAAATAAATGCTATGGACATCATATACTAATAAATACCCGTAATCGACTTAAAGATCGGAATAACGTAGGCTATCGGCGCGATTTCTCCTACTTTCACCCGAACCTGTATAGTAGTTCCCGGAGATAGTTGGATGTTAGGGCCTGTGGAGGAAGACCACTGATAGCCACTTTTCGTATCAGCAGTTTCCAATTCGGCAAACACTTGTACGGGGGCATTACCACCTCTTGATACCAGAGTTTGAGCGAGATTTTCAGCCAGATTTTGGTTGCCGATCATGGTTGACATATCTTGCACTGTCACCGGGAAGGGTGTCACGGTTTGCACTTTGCCTAGAATACCCCCAAATCGTTCTCGCTTGACTAGACTGGGAGTGACTTGAACCTCCATTCCTTCCTGAATTTGCTTGCCATCTTTATCAGCAAAATAGATGACGCTCATTAATTTGGCATCAGTACCTTGGGAATTAATTGACCCCAAACGAGATCCTCCAGAAACTATTTGCCCTGGCACAACTGATAATTCCAGAATTCTGCCATCATAATCACTGATAAT
This sequence comes from Nodularia sp. UHCC 0506, assembly GCF_034931045.1. Taxonomy (NCBI): domain Bacteria; kingdom Bacillati; phylum Cyanobacteriota; class Cyanophyceae; order Nostocales; family Nodulariaceae; genus Nodularia; species Nodularia sp. UHCC 0506. Next base: position 38,446 of record NZ_JAYGHH010000026.1, on the reverse strand, counting down.
CTTGCTTTTTGATTCTATTTCGTTTTCTAATTGAGCTATTCTTCTTCTCACTTCTCCAATATTATTATCTCTGTTAATCTCTGCCTCTAATTGTTCTTGATCCAACTTAGCTAGTTGACTGTTAACTTCTTGAAGTTTGGTATTTAGTTCATCGATTGTATTTAGGCTTTGCTGGTATTGCCTTTCAATATCAACTTGCTTCACCTGAATTTCTTGCAGTTGAACGTTGAGTTGGTTACTTTGGTTAATACTGTCTAAATACTGTCGTTCTGTATTGACTTGTTCTAGTTCTAGTTGTTTCTGTTGGGCTTCGAGATCAGACAATTGGGCTAAACTATCAAAGTATTCTCTTTGAGCGCTTAACATCACATCTGCACTCACGATGTTTTGCTCATACAATTCGCGACGAGCTTTGAGCTGTGTTTGTAGTTCTGGCAGTAATTTATTAATTTGTTCTAGGCGCTCATTCAGACCCTCTTTTTTTTGTTGAATAGAATCAAAACTTCTTTGACGTAAGCTTGGTAAAACTTCTTGGTCGTTAATCAGTCTGCTTTGAATTACCTCACGACTTTGTGCCAGTAGTTGCAGGTTTTGTTGGCGTAACCTGGGGATGATTGATTCCCGTTCTAAGGTAGCTTTGAGACTAGCTTGTTGTTTGGCTAGATTTGTTCTTTGTGAGGTGAGACTTCTTTTGAGGGCTGAGTTGCTGTCCTGTGCTTGAGTCAATAACTCTTGCAGCTTTTTCTGTTCTTGTTGGAGTTGCTGTTCTAGTCCGGGTTGGCTAACCAGTCCAATAATGTCTCCTTTTTTGATCTGATCTCCAGATTTAATATTGAGTTGGGCGACTGTCCCATCACTAGGTGCTTGAAATTGAATAACGCTGCGAGGATAGAGCAACACACCCTGGCCATTGACTGTCAGAGGCAGCCGACCAACCACACTCCAAACTGCGGCTACGGCGACCAAAGACCCCAATCCAGCTAGGGGTAACCAAGCTTTGGGGTCAACCACATTCATAAGTTGGTCGAGCCGTTCTGGTGAAGATAGGCGTTCTAGGGATTCTTCACGAAATAGTTTTTTTGATGAATCTGACATAACAATTAACCCATTGATTATTTATGCTTGCTGAAGGTTTAACTGACCTTTAATCGTTTAAGCATCCAGTCAAATCTGGCTCCGCCCAGAGTCAAATTATCCATGACCTCCAAATCAATTTCATCTTCGTAAACTGCATCTAGTTCTAAACTTTGACCGATTTCATAACGACTGCGCCCGTAACCTAAGCGGCTAATTAGTCCTTGCAATCTCCCCGAAATCAGCATGGAAACAACACGATAAAAGCGGGCAGATATACCCACATCTTGCTGTAATTTGACTAGCAGTTGTTGTTCGGGAATTGTCAGTAAAATGGAATTTTCTAAGGCTCTCAAGGTGTAGGTTGACATAGGATTATCTAAAGTCATCGCTTCTCCTAGAATTTCTCCCCTGTAGAGACGAATGATCTCAGTGTCTAAGGATTCATCTGTTTGTTCATCGCTTTCTAAGGCAGTGAACAGGCTGACGAGCCTATTGGGTTGTTCTTCTTTGACGAGGACAGCTATTGCTCCTTGCAGGATGATATAAAGGTTTTCGATCTGTTCGCCATTTCGGATCAGAAGTTCTTCGGCTGAGATTCGCATCAATCTGCCCACACCTAACATCCAATCAACGTCACTATCACTGAGTTCTCCAAAAATTAGCGGTACATCCTCTAGAGGGGGAATTTGTCCCTTATGTTGACGCACAAAATATTGGATCAGTCGCCCAAAACGCTCTGATAATAAAGTGGCAATTCCTTGGTAAAGTCGGGACGCAAAACCAAAGTCCTCTGCTATTTGCTCTTGAATTACTTCATAAGGAATGGCAAGCAAGACTGAGTCTTCGGCAGCTTTAACAGTCATCGCGGCTGGGGTTAGCTCGACTGGAGACATTTTTCCTACGACTTCTCCAGGAAAAAAGCGGGTAATTTCCTGTTCTAAATCTTGGTCTTCCTCCAAGGCCGCAAACACACGCCCTAACCTACCACCTTGATTTTGGCTAATACTTCCTGTTAGTTCGCCGCTAATGAGCAGGTATAAAAAATCAGGCGATCGCGCCTGATCAATTAACACATCTCCTGCCTGAATATTTTCCATTTGACCGTTTTGCTTCAGCCATTGGATATCGCTATTACTTAACTGTTTGAGAAAAAGGTCGATCATAATTTCACCTATTTAATTATCAAGGTCTAAAGGGTTTGATCTCACCCGGTTGTGATTTCATCCCATTGGGAAATCAATTGCTTTGCATTCTTCATGGCTGTTTCGATGAGGGATATTCCTTGCACAGATGCTAATTCTTCCAGCCTTAGCGTTGTCAAAGCCATGAATATCGCCATTTCTTCTGGTCTAATTTTTGTGGAGTTATGAGACTTTTGCTCAAATTTTTCGAGATTTTCTGCTGCTGTTTTTACTAGCCTTTGTAAAACTTTAAATGCCCCCGGAGAAAGTGGCGGTTCGCCCCGATAATTTTCTAATCTGCCTCCTTGACGATAGGTAGGAAAAGCTTCTAAACCAACAAAATGTAAAAACCAATCCGCCCGATAATTGCCGATGGCACTGACGATCCCGCGATAATCTGCAATTAACTCGTCGAAGATGTTATTTCGCATCGAGCCGAACCAACGGCGCGTTACATAATGGGTGCATTCGTGTTCTAAACGAATTTTACCAGAGAGTTCTAACCATTGTTCTTCGTCTAGTCCTAACTGACTCGCTTTAACGTTGCTATATGTGCCTTGACTCAGCAAAATAAAGCGATCGCGATACAGTTCTGGACGCTTAATTAACCGTTGAAACTCTACTGCCCAATCTCCTGAGTTATTTTGATTTTGATTTTGGTCAAGCCATTGTTGTTGATATTGCCACACTCTATGCCAATTGTTATAACCTTCTACAATGCAAGCTCCCATTGATTCTGGGATTGGCTTGGGTTCGTTGCGTTTGGTTAGGGCTTGGACTAAGCTAATAAAATCAGCACGATTACCTGCAACTATAACGGGAATTCCACCAGCTAAGGTTTGATAAATATACAGTTGCAGTTGTTCTGGCTGCAACAAATTTAATCCTGTGGACATTTTCATCTGTTCAGTAGGTTTCCCTTTGCGAGTTGCGTCTCGATATTCTGGGGTTTCGCTGATACCAGCAACAACAGGAAACTGTAACTGCACCAAGTGCGGCTTTAAAGTTGCATAAGCCCCAATAATATGAGACTCTTGGACATATTGCTTCCAGGTAGCAAGATAGGATTCAGAATCGTTTTGGAATAGGTTTTCTAGCCGAGGGGGAGTAAAAATATTTTGATTGTAATTCAGCAATTCCAGAGTTTCTGACTCATTAGCTCCATAAGCTGCCAAGGTATCGGCACACAATTGTAAAGAATTCATTGCTACCGCAAAGGCCAAAAAAAGGTATGTAAGGAATCATAATAAATCAAAAAGCTGTTGTAAAATATACTCTATATGTATTATTTTTGTTACATTCTCCATAATTAACACTATGTCAAAAATTATTTCTATTCACTCTTATCGTGGCGGTACTGGTAAATCTAATACCACAGCCAATCTTGCGGCCTTAGTGGCACGTGAAGGAAATCGCGTTGGTATTATCGATACTGACCTTCCTTCCCCTGGAATTCATATTCTTTTTGGTTTGGGAGTGAAGCAAGGTGAGCGTACCCTGAATGATTTTTTATGGGGGAAATGTAAAATTAAAGATGCTGCCTATGATGTTAGTTATGTTTTAGAAGAATACGAAACTCCAAATAACAAACTTTACTTAGTTCCTGCAAGCGTCAAGGTCAATGAAATTTCTCGGATATTAAGAGAAGGTTTCGATCCAGAACTGTTATTTGCAGGATATCAGCAGCTAATTAAGGATTTAAAATTAGATTATTTATTCATTGATACCCATCCTGGTCTTAGTGAAGAAACATTACTTTCTTTAGCAGTTTCCCAGATTGTGCTGTTGATATTGCGACCAGATAGACAAGATTTTCAGGGAACAGTTGTAACTGTAGACGTGGCGCGACGATTGAAAGTCCCTCAGATGTTTCTCATAGTCAATAAAGCCTTACCAGAATACGACTTTGAACAAATGCGCCAACAAATCAAAGCAACATACAAATTACCAGTATTGGGTATTCTACCGGACTCTCCCGATATGCTACGTTTAGCTAGTGAAGGGATCTTTACCATTAAATACAGAAACCATCCCATCACTGAAGTTCTACAAAAAATGGCGAAACAAATTACTAACAAAACAGTTACGATTTAAATTAATAGCTACAGAATATCTGAGCAGCAAAGGTGTCTTATTTAATCTATGTTCCTGAAACAGCCAATGAGCGACGTTAATCTTGCTTATCAAAGCGGGGATGCAATTATCAGTCAAGATACTCAAGGTGATCAGCGATTTCATGGTTCTGTGTCCATTTTCATCAATGGGATTCAAAATTGTATGTGTGTCCCACTGAAAAATTATAAAGAAACTATTGGGGTGTTATACGTTGATAATTTATCTCCTCTTGTCCGTTATACTGAGGAAGATTTAGATTTTTTAAGTGCTTTGGCTAATCAAGCAGCAGCAGCTATTCATTTGTCTTGGGAATTTCATAAACGAGAGCAAAAACTTAAACAACAAGTATTGAAATTGCAAATTCAAATTGACCAATCAAAAAGAGAAAGTGAAGTTGCTGAGATTATCGGCGGCGATTATTTCCAAAATTTGCAGCAACGTGCCGAGCAACTGAGAAACAATAATAATTCTATTTGAAATCTGCATTTTTAAGGAAAAAGTCGCACCCCGTAACCGTTGCCGCATTGCTTGTGTTTTGGAATCCATTACGGCGATCGCTATATAGTGCGGTGATCTGTGCGAGTTAATGGTATGAATCCTAAACCTGATCTTCTCAGTTCTAGTGCGATCGCTACTATGTTTGAACCTCGCATGACTATAAGTCACGGTGTGCGGCTTGCAGAAATCAAGGCTCAAGTGTCAACCTAAAGTAGTAAGATTAGCCTGAATCACCTGTAAAAATGAAACACGATTTTCCTATGTTAACAACACTCTATCTCATGGAACAATCCTTCGATCTCAAGGAAGCGTTTCGTTACAGCGCTGGCTTGGTCATAGTTTGTTTTGTCATGCTAATTTTATTGTGGTTGCCAGATATTTTAAAGGAAAAGTGAATTGAGAAGCTCAGACTCCAGCCGCAGGTAAGTACACAACACTTCTTGATTGCTTACTCTTGGGGTTCTTTGCTCTCCATTTCTTGCAGTTGAATTAAAGGTTGGTTGGTAAGATTCTCTAACCCTACTGATTGCAAAAGTTCTTTCCAATCACTAATCAAAGTTATATCACTGGGATTTTCTGCTCGTAAGTTAGCTAAAGTTTTGAGGGTGTCATGCCAATAACCGTTGTCTGCATAAATCAAGACACGCTGCTTATCAGTTGCTGACTCTAATTGTTCCCCGATCTCAGCATTTGGTTCAACTCGTTCTATCCAACCACTAGCAACGGGATCACCACTGCGATCGCCTCCTGTGGGGTCACAAAGTAAGGTTAAGCGCCAGCGATATTTTTGTCCTACTTCTAACCCAGCAAAGTCTGTGGGTAGGGTATAGCTGATCACACCCTTGCTGGCAGTTAAATTTAATTGTTTCTCTAAAAGTATTTCGTCTCCTGCCTCATTCCGCAGTAAAAACAGCGCTGTTTCGGCAGTTGTTTCCGGTACATTTACAAAAAACGTCGGACGATTATTTAGTGTTAATTCAACGGGAATTTCTCTAGCTTTCATGCTGTCAGGTTTGGCTGGCACAACAGCACTAATCCCTTGGGGGCTACATTGTCCACGTGCGGCTCCGGCTTCTAAATTTCGGGAACCCCTAACATTAGGTACTTTGAATCTCAACAAAGAACGACGGCGCGGAGCAAATTGTCTTCGTTGTGCAGTTATCACTGGAGATACTGCTGTCGCTGTTAAGGTGGTTTGCAGAAAGTTTGTAGATAAGATTAAGCCGAGTGTGAGTAAAAAGATTTTTTTGTTGAACATAGTTTTTGCCCCTATTTAACCTGCTACAGTAACTAACTACATTTGCGATCTGAGAAGGAGTTGCTCGCAATCATTAAAAAATTAATTTGCATTTAATACAATTAAAAGATTACTACCTTCTAGGGGTAATGACATATATATCATCATGAAAGTTCCAAACTTTGTCAACTTTATAGCAGCGAATTCGTAAGGATTTTCACGAGTATTCGCGATGGCGTTCCAGTAAATTGATCTCATCAGTAACGATTTTTACGTAAGCTCACTATAGTTTTCTGAGGAGAGGTATTTAACGCAGCCGAGTATATTTACCACTTTTAGGCAGATCATTCACCCAGAATGACGGTATGATCTATCTGGAATTGACATTATAGCCAGTTCCCAAACTCCATATTTGAATTTTGAAAAATAAATCTTAAAAATATATCCAGCATTTTAAAATTTTATAAAGATTCAGATAATATTCTTTCTTAGCCAGATGCGCTGACACTGCATTTCTATCCATCATAATTGCTATAATTGATTATCCTCTCTAGGAAAATACTTTGCCTAATAAAATCAACACTAACCTCAATTTTGGAGAAGATTGTATTGATCCATTTGATGAAAGCGATGATAATTTATGGGTAAAGATTGAGCATTTAGGACGTTACTTATTTGCTACCGATTACCTCCGCCAATTTAAGTTAAACTGTATTGCTGATATTGCTTGTGGTGTGGGCTATGGAATACACGAACTAGAAAAAATTGCTGATTTAGTAGTTGGTGTAGACGGAAATTTAGAAATGCTAAAACAGGCAGCACTAAAGTGTAATAATTCTCACACTCAATTAATTCAACATAACTTAGAACAACCTGGTTTATTCGCCAATCAAAACCAGCCAAATATTGATGCAATTGTTAGTTTTGAAACTTTGGAACATTTGATGAATCCTAGCATTATTTTAGAGGAGTTTGTGCAACTTTTGTCACCAGGGGGATTTCTGATTTGCTCGGTTCCTAATGTTTTATACGAACCTCGTGATCATGCTGGATTGCCCACAAATTCTTGTCATAAACAATTTTTTAGCTATCAATCTCTGTCTCGATTACTAGAACAAAATGGGTTGAGAGTGAATTATCGAGTCGGTCAGTCTTGGTCAAATATTTTATTTAAACGGGAAACTCAATTGTTACGAAATCGCTCAATTCAACAACGATTTGGAGAATATTCTGGTTTGAGTTTGCCCACAATTATTCGTCACCTATCTTATCTCATTGCTTACCCAACAGTGGAAGATGTAGATGGTTCCTACTCATTAATTATTGTCGGGCAAAAAGTTAAGTAACTTCCAGCTTTTGTTTCCTGTTTCGACCTGAAAATGTGCCAACTAGGAACTCGGCCTTGATTACCTACTAGAGACAGAGCCTGAAAATTTGTCTATCTAGACTGACATCTCGGTAGATAAAGTATAATCTAAATGTAAAACAACCGCATAAATGTTGTAGAATTACTGAATAATCTGAGAAAACTACTAATTAGCAGTAACCCAAGTATATTGTTTTGTTAAGTTCAAATACTCATTAGGGTGAATTTTACTGTAAAATCCCTCACAATTACCATTGTCTATCTTGAGAAGTTGTAAAAATTAAGGTTCTTCAATACCTATTGCCACTGAAATATTCACAAAGCATAGGTTAATTGGGTGAGCGAAATATTGCTAATAATTCACACTTTAGCTGACGAAAAGGAGCTAATATGCCAATCAGAAATATAGTTTCGAGACTCCACAATTTATCCAAAACAGCGTTGAATGTTGGGGGTACTGTAGTTTTAAGCAGTCTGGTAGTTACTGGGTTAGTAGTGGGACTGCGAGAACTCAAAGGCTTACAAGGAATGGAGTTATCTGCTTTTGATTATTTGATGCGATCGCGCCCTGATGAAGCACCTGATGACCGCTTTTTAATTGTAGGCATTGATGATACAGACCTCCAGACTCGCAAGGAATACCCGATTACAGATGCTACACTGGCGCAAGTTTTGACGAAACTGGAGGCAGAGGAACCGCGAGTTATTGGCATAGATATTTTAAGGGATATTCAACAAGGTACAGTTGCGGGTCGTGTGGAGTTAGTCAAGTTATTAACTGACAATGAAAAGATGATTGCTGCTTGTGCATTGAGTAGCACAGATTCGCCGGGAATTGCTGCTGCACCAGGGGTTACAGAAGAAAGAGTGGGAGTTGCTGATTTTCCTGTGGATGCTGGAGGAACTGTGCGCCAAGGCATGATCCTTGCTATTCCCCAAGCCTCGGAACTGCCAGCTGTCAGCCAACATATCTGCAATTACGTTGATCCAGAAAACCAATTACCATCTTTGAGTTTTCAAATGGTAGTTCGATATTTAAACGCGATAGAAATTGAACCAGAACTGACAGAATTTGGTGAGTTAAAATTTGGCTCTACAGTTCTCAGACGCTTGACAACAAATTCAGGTGGTTATCATGATATTGATCCAGGAAATTACCAAATTCTGTTGAACTATCGTTCGGCTAGGAACGCATTCAGGCAAGTATCACTCAGCGATGTTTTAGCAGATAAAGTTAATCCTGATTGGATTAAAGACAAAATTGTAATGATTGGTTACACAGCACCAATTGTTAAAGATACATTTTACACACCTTTTAGTGCAGGGGCTGAAGATAGCCAAAAAATGCCCGGAGTGATAATTCATGCCCAAAATGCGAGTCAAATAATCAGCGCTGTTTTAGACCAAAGACCATTTTTATGGTATTGGAATCGATGGCAAGAAGGTTTGTGGATATTTGCCTGGTCGTTGGTGGGAGGAGTTTTAGCAAATCAGATTCGTAAACCTTGGCT
>NZ_JAYGHH010000026.1:22396-29436 GCF_034931045.1 Nodularia sp. UHCC 0506 | reverse complement strand
GGTACTGGGGTGGCGATCGCAATTTTATGCGGCAGTACTTATATAATATTTCTTCAGGCTGGATGGATACCTCTAGTACCAAGCATCATGGGACTGATTATCACGGCTACTATGATCATATTGATAGATAGACACGCAGCCACAATTGTCAAGACTGTAAAAGGCTTCTTAAAAATCAATATTGAGATTGACGAAGCTAAAAAAGAAGAAGAAGTAGCGGCAATTGTCGAAAGTGATTATTTTTTAGAATTGCAAAATAAGGCTAAGGATCTACGGAATAAAGACAATCGAGAAGTTTTGGCAGTATCTCCGGAAGTTGTCAACAATTTAGAATCCCATCCTCTTGGTTTTGAAGAAATAGCTGATAGTTCCAGTGAAACTGAAGTTAGCGCACCTGAAACAGAAATTGATTATTTGCAGCAGGTGTGTGATAGGCGCAATAAACTAAATATGCAAGCAAACAACACCGATGATACCAATGATTTGGGAATAGTGCTTTCACAAACAACAGATGATGAAGAGGAGGAAGAAAATGACTATTTAGAACAATTACAAATTCGGAGTAAAAAACTGAGAGAAAATAATCAGTAATAGTGCTGAGTATAAAATTGGTAGGGGCGGGTATGGCTATGCAAGCTATGACAAATATGTTCAATTACCAATAATAATTGTCATAAACCCGCCCTACATCAAGGCTGACGAAAACCGCTATAGATGTCAGCACCGGATTTCAGAATTTGCCCCAGGAGGGACAAAACCCCCTTTTATTACCAAGGATTACCAATCATGGTAAAGGCTGACCAAAAATAAGGATGGCTAAGGTTTTTATCGCCTAGTTCAGCAATCTCTGGGGGTAAATCTGCATTAAAACTAGAGAATTTGAGTTTACCATCTTCCAAGCGGATCTGCCCTTTGAGCATCCCTACTTGTGCTTGTCTGAGTGCTTCAGATTTGATGGGTGCTTGTTTGAGTTGTTCGTAAAATTCGCTAATCAATCCTAGAGTCCCTTCATCTGATACATACCATAAACTGGCTAGTGCAGACTTGACACCGGCTTGGACTGCAAAACTGGCAAAGCCTAATTCTGCTTCTGTATCTCCTACGGCTGTACGACAAGCACTCAGCACCACTAGCTGTACAGGGGGGTTATTCCAGCCTAATTGCCGCAGTTGATCCATTTGTAACCTGGTATCCCATAATTGAATATAGGAGTTACTGGGGGAACCTGGTCTAAATTCACCGTGGGTAGCTAAGTGGATAATACCAAAGGGTTTTTGTTGACGTTGGGCTTGCAGATTCTGTAATGTAAAATCTTCGTTTAAGAAGGATTCACCCGACCACAACCGCAGGGTAATTGTATCTAATTCTACAGGTACGGCAGGTAAAGGCTGTTGATCGGTGAATTGGGAAGCACCCATACCCAAAACTTCAGCATCTTTAATGTCTACATATTCGGTATCAGTCAGGCTGAGACTGGGTACTAAGCCAACGCTGTAGTTTTCGACTAAATATTTTTCACCATCATGAAGCGCCGCCACAGGTAGCGATCGCAATCCCTTATCCATGATAAATGCTAAATTGTTAATTTCTCGCTCTTTTAGTTCAGCCTGAATGGGTTGAATCAGCCATTGATGAAGTTGTTGGGCTTTATCTAGATAGTCTCTACGTAATATGGGATCTGTGACTCGGCTTCTAAATTGTTGGACGACTGGGATAACTTGCGATCGCTTGACATCTACTACTTTACGAATTACTTTACCTCTAGCAGTAACCATTATTAATTCTAAAAGATCATCTGGCGAGTCAACATTTTGTGGGATATTAGAGCCTGGAAGGGTATTGGGTACAAAACTGACATAGATGATGGCGGGTTTAATCCCAACTGCTTTTTCAATATTTTGTAGGATATCACGGGTTTGATTAACAGTTGTAATTTGAATTTGGTCTTCTTTTCCTAAGTATTCTTGAAATTGATTCGTAAACTCTTGTTCAGTTGTAGCTACAGCAGTTTCAAGTACATCGTTTAAAGCAGATTTTCCATCTACAGGTAATAGTATATTGGAATCTTTTTTTAACTCATCGGCATCTGTTTCTGTTTCTGTTTCTGTTTCTGTTTCTGGTACTTCTGGTGGTGGTGTAGGAGTAACGTTGACGGATATTTGTTGTGACGAATCAGAAACGCGATCGCTAGTTATAATCCTCAAAGCTGGAATACTTTCACCACTAGTATTTGCTGGTGGCGTGTAAATTAAAACCGTTTCAGCAGAAAGAGGGGTTTCTGAGGTGACTGGCGTACCGTCTTCTAGTGTCAGAGTACCAGATAATCCTTCCAAACTCACAGTCACATTATCTGCGTTGACATCGTTTGTCGATACATTGAAATCACCAAACCTAAATGTTATAGATTGGTTTTCTCCAGTGGTTGGTAACACTGTATTTGCTGTTAAAGTTGGTGGCGTATTAATTGAATTAATTGAAATATTGCTTGGCGTACCATCAGCAGTTCCGTTTGTGGGTAGTACCGGAAATGTATTGAGTAATGAATCTGGTGTTATTTGATCAATTCCATTATTAATGCTGCCTCGTATACCATTCAGACTAGCATTACCAACAATAAACGGCTCATTATTCGCCCCACCATCATGTTGAATTGTCACGGAACCTGGTTGCGTTGCGCCATTAGTGAGGATAGTATTATTAGTCTCGCCAATTAACCCCAATCCTCTCACTACACCATTAGCTAGAATATTAACATTACCACCTTCAGCAGTACCACCAAGAATATCAACAGCTTGAGTATTGATACTTTCAAAGGTGATATCACTACCGATTTGCGAAGTTTGTAAAGTAACCGGGCCACCAAAGGCAGAATCGAAACTATTAATAGAAAGAGCTGAAGAATTCATAGCACCTGTGACAATCGTGCCAGTACTATTTACTTGTAAATTAATTCCGCCACTTCTAGCAGTTCCTGATACACTTGTTGAGGAATTAATAGCACCTGTATTGATATTACCTTCCGATTCTAATGTGATATTTCCAGATGTAGCATCACCAACAATATCATCTCCATTTTCATTATCAAACCCATTAGCTGCAAAAGAATCAATATTACTTGTGGTAATAGTTCCGCCAGCTGTTAGGTTTATGACACCACCTGTAGCGTTACCTGCCAAATCTACCGTAGCAAAGGAATTAATTAAACCAGTAGTGATATTTGCTCCTGTATTTAATGTAATGTTTCTACCTGTAGCATTACCAGAGCTACTTTGTGCAAAGGAATCAATAGCATTTATTTGAATATTCCCTCCAGCATTGATCTCTACTAAACCACCTGTGGCTGATGCTTCAAAAGAGGATCTACCAAAAGCGCTAATTGTACCTGTTTGAATACTACCTCCAGCTTGTAAAATCACATTTCCAGCTGTAGCATCACCAAAGCTACTTTGTGCAAAGGAATCAATAGCAGTTATTTCAATAGTGCCACCAGCTTTGATATCTACTAACCCACTGGTAGCCTCTCCTTCTCCACTGTTGGCAAAAGCACTAATGGTATCTGTTGTAATATTGCCGCCAGCGTCTAATGTCACATTTCCAGCTGTAGCAGTACCAGATTGAGTAGATGCAGTAGAAATAACATCTGTTGTGATATTACCTCCAGATACTAATTCAACTCGACCACTAGTAGAAAAAAAGCTAGATAATGTTTCTATACTGGCAAGTGTTATATCTCCTGTGGCACTCATAATCACTGGACCGCCATAAGGATTAGTACTAATATTGCCAGTTACAGTAATATTTCCTGGTGATGATAAGTTACCGTCAGGATTTAAATTTGTTAGTTCATCAGCATTAAAATTAGTTTCTATTAATTCGCTGACACCTGCTCTTAAAATTAAAGCCGCTTCATCACCCAAGAGTTCGGCATCAGGTGAGCAACCACCATCACTACAGAAAGAAGAGAGAATAAAATCTTCTTGGGTGATAGTAATATCACCATTAACAGTGATACTTCCTGTTGATTCTACCTTAAGTGACGGTCCTGTATAACTTGCAAAGATCACATCTTCATTAGCACTAATTATCGGATCATAAAGACTGATAAACTTATTACTTTGACCTTGAGTATTGAGAATAGAAAACTTGCCACCACTAGCAAAGTGTGCATCAAGGGAAATTTGACCATCACTGACAAATGTTAAATCACCACCACTGACAAAAGGCGTTTTATCTAAATGATCAATTGCTAAAACATCAATACCTTGATTACCTTGAACGTAAAGATTACCACCAGCGATCGCAGTAAAAGCATTGGCAGAACTTTCACGAACTTTCACGATATTTTCAGCTAATAAGTTCAGATTTCCGGTAGTTAAAAGTTGACTTTCTGGTAATGTTAAATTCCGGTTAGCAGTGAGTGTAGCAGTCTCAGCAGTTGCTTTTTTCACTACCACATCACCATTCTCAACTCCTAAGCCTGAACCAGTTAGTTCTACCTCACCGTTGCTATTAACTTGCAATCTGGAAGCATTATCACCACCACCACCGGTTAACAATTTAGCTAGAGAATTTTCTGATGGATCATTGCTATTTAGGGGTTGAACTTCTAAACTGAGGGGGTTTCCGTCTATGCTTAGGCGTAGCAAGCTTGTACCCGGTACAGCAGCAACTGTGATGTTACCTCCTGGCGCTGCCAGTTCTCCAGTACTCGCTACAGTCCCACCTAGTAAAGCTAAATTACCTGATGGGACAGTAAGATTGCCTTCATTGACAATCGCACCAGCTACACTCGAATCAAAGGCAAAGCTATTAGGTGTACCCAGTAATTGAGTATAGTTATTTGCACCGCTAGAGTTAAACCAATTTTCACCGAAGCCGATGCGGTTAGCTGTTGTTGCCGTAAAGGAGGCTGGGACGTTTAAACTAGCATTAGCACCAAAGATAATTCCTGCCGGATTAATTAAAAATAAGTTGGAATTGCCCCCTGTAACTGTGATTAATCCATTAATTAAAGAAGCATCGCCACCTGTGACCCGCCCTAAAATATTCTGGATATTGGGGTTAGAAAGAAAGTTGGCTGTTTGATTGGCATCTAGCCCAAATTTTGAGAAGCTATGAAATAAGTTTGTCTGATCGCTACTCAAGGTTCCGCCACTAATATCAATATTATTGCCTTGGGTATTGGTGACAGTCCCAGTCCCATCCGATGCAGGTGTAATTGATTGGGCTGGGGCAAAATTGGTAAACAACCCAATTAGTAAAGATAAATTACTAACAGCAAAAATTTTGACTTGGGGAATCAGCCGTTTAGTTAGTTGAGTTACAAGAGAACCTGACTTATTTGCCAATCTCCAAATTTTTTGTCGAGACTTGCGGCGTTGCTGGGCTTGGGAAACTGCTAAACGCGATCGCCTGATTTGCTCTTGTCGTTGTTGCCAGGATATGCTTTCTGCATGGGTGCGGTAGTAGTAAAGTGGCTGATAAATATGTTGCACCTGGGCAACTTCAGAAAGTCGCAAACATAAATCATAGTCTTCTACAAATTCCAGCGATTCATCAATTCCTCCTGCCAATTCAAACACTTCCCGACGCATTAACCGAAAGTGAAATGTCATGAACTTATTTAATAGTTCTTCTCGGTTGTAAGGTACGAGACAACGATAGCCATAGCTAAGAACTGTCTTATGTTCATCAATATCTAAATAATCGGTGTAAACCCAACCAATATCTGGTTTAATATCCAAAACAGCTGCGGTTTTTGCCAGTGCTTCGGGATGCAACAAATCATCACTATCTACCCAACCGAGGTAAGGGGCATTAGTTTGAGCGATCGCTGTTTTTAAGGCCAATCCGCGTCCTAAATGTTCTGCTACTATTACCTTGATACGGCGATCGCGCTGGGCATACTCACGGGCAATATCTGGTGAACTATCTGTAGAACCATCATCCCAAATCAATAACTCAAAATCATTTCTGGTTTGAGCTATGATGCTATCAATAGCAGCGCTGAGGTAACGTTCTCGATTGTAAACAGTGATGATCAAAGAAATTGCTGGTTGCATAATCATAATATTTTTGAATAACAATAAAAAACTCAAAGGTAATACACCGCCACAGCATCAATTTGCTGTATGTTATCATGTTAATTATGCTTTAATATTTAAATACGTAAGTTTTTACTGTATCAAACATATTTATTGATTATGGTATATTCTATTATTACCTTTAATCCCACGGGTCAATTGTTATAAAATTTCACACAAAATCAAACATTGATTTTGAAATAGGTGTAGTGGCGTGACAAGGCTACACCATCTACAATTCAAAGCAAATTACATTTTTTGCAATACCCCTCGGATAGTTGCAGTCGGGACTTCATCGGTAACTGTCACCATGCCCATCTGGGTTGGTAAAACAAACCTCACTTTACCTGCTTTAACTTTTTTATCTAATTGCAAGGCATCAATAATCGCTTCAATATCTATAGCTTCAGGTAGCCGAGTTGGTAAACCCGCCTTTTGAATTAGGGCATTTTGCCTTTCTGTCTCTTCCTGTTTCCACATTCCCAGTTCCACAGCAATTTGTCCAGCTGCTACCATGCCAATAGCCACAGCCTCACCATGTTTGAATACACGATAACCTGTTAAACTTTCCACGGCATGACCAATGGTATGGCCATAGTTGAGAATCGCCCTGATTCCGCCTTCCTTTTCATCCTTGCCGACAACATCAGCTTTGGCTTGACAAGAACGGGTTAATATGTATTCTATAAATTCCGGCTTTATGTAGCGCAGTTGATTCAGGTGTTTACTTGCTTCCATGGCGGCAAATAATTCGGCATCCCAAATTACACCGTATTTAATCACCTCTGCCATTCCAGCCCGAAATTCATTCATGGGGAGAGTTTTAAGTGTTTCTGGGCTAATTAATACCAAGCGTGGCTGATGAAAAGCCCCAATCAAGTTTTTGCCCTGGGGATGGTTCACGCCAGTTTTGCCACCAATTGCCGAATCTACCATTGCTAATAGGGTAGTAGGTAC
>NZ_JAYGHH010000026.1:0-22371 GCF_034931045.1 Nodularia sp. UHCC 0506 | reverse complement strand
GCACGACATTAATGCCTCGTAACCAGGTAGCGGCAGCAAAGCCAGTCATATCGCCAATTACACCCCCTCCCAAGGCGACCATTGTCGAAGAACGTTCTAGACGGTTTTGTAAAGCAATGTCGTACAGTTTTTGGATCGAGTTCAGAGTTTTGTAGCGTTCTCCAGGTGGTAGGTTGTAACTAGTTACTTCAAAACCAGCCAATGTGAGAGATTCTATTGCTTTTGCGCCGTAATGCTTAAAAATGCTGGGATTAGAAACCACTAAAACCTTTTTACCAAGATTCAAAGTCGCCATTTTTTGACCAAGTTGATCTAAGCTTGAAGGTGCGATCGCAATCTCATAGGACTGCTGCGGTAGATTTACATTAATTACAGAAGTCATTGGCCATCCCCAAATAAGCGCTCGTGGGCTGTATTCTATCGCAATGTGGGGAGATGAGAGAAATTAGGGAGATCAGGAAACATTTTTCTACTCTCATTCCCAATGCCCCATTCCCCATTCCCCATTCCCCATGATTCAATAGATTAGTAAGTATTGTGGAGCAAGAAAAATGTTTGGAGTCATAGCTTATATTGCCTTTTTGTCAATCTTTATGGGGGTAGCTGTAGGTCTGCTGTTTGGTTTACGTTCCGCTAAGATTATTTAACGCCTCAAAGTTTCCCCTCTTCTTACGAGAGTTTCCAGCCCTAAAAACAAGATTTGTGATTAAATCTTGTTACCCTCCTCACTTGCCTACGGTGTATACACAAATTGGACTAGAGCTAATTTTCAGCCCTAGAAACATTATTCAAACAAAAATCCTGCTCCCCTCCTCGCTTGCGGGGAGGGGCTGGGGGTGGGGTCTTATGACACAAAAGAAAATTTCCCCACTTGTGTGTACACCGTAGCTTTTTACCAAGGAGAGGGGTTAGGTTCAATATTTTAATTGCGTCCCGAAAATATTCTGAAAAAACTAACCACAGAGGCACAGAGTACACTGAGGCAGATGAGTTTGAGAGGCTTCGCCGTGAGCGTCAGCCGATAGCGTAGCGTGGCGTTAGCCATACGGTTTTTTGCGTAAGACCTAAAGTAGTTATTATTAATTTTTTCTGACAAAACATTTTCTCTTCTTACCAGTAATAAGAGGTTGAAAGATGATCATTTATTGCCAAGACAGCTTTTCTGGTTTTATCCCTTTGGCAGAGAACCTAGAGAGACTCAGGCACAGTTTTATGGTGTGTCTAAGCTCACAAAATTTACTTATCAATCAAGTATATTTCAATATAAAAATAATTACGGTTTTTCAGTGTAAAAAATTTAAGCTTGAGCAAAAGACTAAAATTTGGGTATAGCTTCCGCAATTAATCTGTGTAACACTAGGAAGCTACCTCAAGCTATATTTTAACGGGAGGTCAGGCAATGGCTATCGCCACCATTAATCCCGCCACTGGGGAGACAATCAAAATCTTTGAGCCACTTAAGGATGCAGAAATTGCCTCTAAACTAGATTTGGCTGGTCAGACTTTTGAACAGTATCGGAAGACGAGTTTTTCTGTGCGATCGCAATGGCTAGAAAAAGCTGCAATAATTTTACAGCAAGAAAAAGCCGATTTTGCTAAAATTATGACCCTGGAAATGGGTAAAACTTATCAAGCCGCGATCGCAGAAGTTGAAAAATGCGCCCTGGTTTGTAATTATTACGCCGAACACGCACCGAGTTTCCTGGCTGATGTCGCCATTAAAACTGATGCCAGCCATAGTTTTGTGCGCTATGACCCAATGGGCGTAATTTTGGCTGTAATGCCGTGGAATTTCCCTTTTTGGCAAGTCTTTCGTTTTGCTGCCCCAACCCTGATGGCGGGCAATGTCGGCTTACTTAAACACGCTTCCAATGTGCCGCAGTGCGCCTTGGCAATTGCAGATATTATCCATCGGGCTGGTTTTCCTGAAGGGGCTTTTCAAACACTATTAATCGGTGCGGCTAAAGTTGCTGATATTATGGCAGATGACCGGGTGAAAGCTGCTACCTTAACCGGAAGCGAACCCGCCGGTGCATCCCTCGCCTCTGTTGCTGGTAAACAAATTAAAAAAACTGTTTTGGAGTTGGGAGGTAGTGACCCGTTTATTGTTTTAGAAAGTGCTGATTTAGAAACAGCCGTTGCTACAGCCACTTCCGCCCGGATGTTGAATAATGGACAATCATGTATAGCTGCAAAACGGTTTATTATTGCAGAGGCGATCGCACCTGAATTTGAAAAGTTACTGTTAGATAAATTTCTGGCGCTGAAAGTGGGTGATCCCATGCAACCAGATACTGATTTAGGACCACTAGCCACCCCTGATCTTCTTCAAGATTTACACCAACAAGTACAAACTGCTGTGAAAAGCGGCGGTAAAGTCCTCACTGGCGGACATTCTTTAGCAGATCGTCCCGGTAACTTTTACCCGCCGACGATTATTACAGATATTCCTTTAGATAGTGCGATCGCACAGGAAGAATTTTTTGGCCCGGTGGCATTATTATTCCGTGTACCAGATATTACAGCAGCGATTCAATTAGCTAATGCGACACCTTTTGGCTTAGGTGCAAGCGCTTGGACAAATAACGACCAAGAACGCGATCGCCTCATCGCCGAAATTGCAGCAGGTGCTGTATTTATCAACAGCATGGTTAAATCCGACCCCCGCTTACCCTTTGGTGGCATTAAGCGTTCTGGATACGGCAGAGAATTGAGTATTCAAGGGATACATGAGTTCGTCAATCTTAAAACCGTCTGGGTGCAGTGATTAGTCATTAGTCATTGGCAGTTATTTTACTCTGGTACAGCACAGACTAAATAAAGCAACTATTCCCAGTCAATTTTTTGACTTTTGACTTTTGACTTTTGACTTCCGCCCTGCGGCCAGTCCTTATTTATAACCAGTGAGGAAAAACGATGAATACAGCTGAATTGTTGGTACAGTGTCTGGAAAATGAAGGGGTACAATATGTTTTTGGTCTTCCTGGTGAAGAAAACTTACACGTTTTAGAAGCACTGAAACATTCTTCTATTCAATTTATTACTACTCGTCATGAACAGGGCGCAGCATTCATGGCGGATGTCTACGGACGTTTGACTGGAAAAGCCGGAGTCTGCCTTTCTACTCTTGGCCCTGGGGCGACAAACTTAATGACTGGAGTTGCAGATGCTAACCTAGATGGTGCGCCCTTAGTGGCAATTACTGGTCAAGTGGGAACAGATAGAATGCACATCGAATCCCATCAATATTTGGATTTAGTGGCAATGTTTGCCCCAGTTACTAAGTGGAATAAACAGATTGTTCGCCCTAGTATTACACCAGAAGTAGTCCGTAAAGCCTTCAAGCGATCGCAAACCGAAAAACCCGGTGCAGTTCACATCGATTTACCAGAAAATATTGCTGCTATGCCCGTAGAAGGTAAGCCTTTACGAAAAGATAATATCGAAAAAAGCTACGCTTCTTTTGCTTGTATTCGCGCAGCTGCGGCAGCAATTTCTCAAGCAGTTAACCCCATTATTTTAGTAGGTAATGGTGCTATTCGCGCTCATGCCAGTGATGCGGTGACACAATTTGCCACTCAAATGAATATGCCTGTGGCGAATACCTTCATGGGCAAAGGCGTAATTCCCTATACTCATCCTTTGGCTTTATGGTCAGTAGGATTACAGCAAAGAGACTTTATTACCTGTGGCTTTGATCATTCAGATTTGGTAATTGCTATTGGCTATGACTTAATTGAATTTTCCCCGAAAAAATGGAATCCTGAAGGCAATATTCCCATTATTCATATTGCAGCAACTTCGGCGGAAATTGACAGTAGCTATATTCCTAATGTCGAAGTTCTGGGGGATATTTCTGATTCCTTGAATGAAATTTTAAAACTAGCAGATAGACAGAATAAACCTCATCCCTATGCTATTAGCTTGCGGGAAAATATTCGTGCTGATTACGAACAGTATGCTAAAGATGATGGATTTCCCATTAAACCGCAAAAATTAATTTATGATTTACGGCAGGTAATGGGGCCAGATGATATTGTAATTTCTGATGTCGGCGCACATAAAATGTGGATTGCTAGACATTATCACAGCCACAGTCCCAATACTTGCTTAATTTCTAACGGTTTCGCTGCAATGGGAATTGCGATTCCTGGTGCTTTAGCCGCAAAACTGGTTTCTCCTCACCGTAAAGTTGTAGCAGCAACTGGCGACGGTGGTTTTATGATGAATTGTCAGGAATTAGAAACAGCCTTGCGAGTTGGTACTCCTTTTGTCACCTTAATATTTAATGATGGTGGCTATGGATTAATTGAGTGGAAACAAGAAAATCAATTTGGTAAAGGTAACTCATCTTTTGTCCATTTTGGTAATCCTGATTTTGTCAAATTAGCCGAAAGCATGGGTTTAAAAGGTTACAGAGTAGAATCTGCAACAGACTTAATCCCCATACTTAAAGAAGCCCTTGCTCAAGATGTACCTGCTGTTATAGATTGTCCCGTAGATTACCGCGAAAATCATCGTTTTAGCCAAAAAGCTGGCGAATTAAACTGCGAAGCTTAACCAGCTATACTGAAATTTATTCTTGGCGTGATCTAGACTAACTAGGCATAAAAGTTAGTTGTGAGGATAGGGAACAGGGAACAGGGAACAGGGAACAGTTTCAAGAGTTTAGTAGGGAAAATTTTTCCTTTGAATCAAACTTAAATGCAAGGTTTTCGAGTTCCCACTTCATAAAAGCTTGCACTTTTTCAATTTCAAACAGGCTAAAATCCTTTACCTGTAATGTTTTTAGATTTCTTCAGCCAGCCCTATTTAGACTAGATCACGCCACCACAGTACTTAAACCGTTTCTTGACTTTTGATTTTTGACTTCCGCATTGCGGATCTAGTCTTCATCTAGCGCCGGGAAAGCCTCCTCAAATCGCCATAAGTCATCTTTATTATTAAGAAACCAAACTCTAGTTTCCGGAGTTAATTGACTCCAAATAACATCACCAGGAATGTGGGGAGAAGCATATTGATATTGCAATCCCAAGTCTTTGAGATTTTGTTCTACATCTTTAGGAATGCCGAAATCTTGCCAGTTAACTTCTAGCTGTCTAATTGTAACTCCCGCCGCCGGATCGAAAATTAACTGAGCTGCTCTAATTAAATCAGCAAAATGTTTTGGTTTAAGACTGGCTATTTGCTGAATCTGGATTGATTGGTTATGCTCTTGAGACATTGTGACTGAATTGGGTAAAAATTGGTTATTTCTTGAAAATATTCGCAGAGATTTTTACCCCAATGCCCCTATTTTAGCGCATACCCTTTAATCTCGTGTCCAATTCTATTCAACTCAATTAGTATTTGCAGACCTATTGAGCGATACAGTGAAAAGTGAAATATATTCAGGAGGTAGCTGTGGTGCGTAAACGCTTGATTATTGAGATGGGTATGGGAATAGATCAACATGGACAGGAACCCACCGTAGCCGCAGCAAGAGCTGTCCGGAATGCGATCGCCCACAACGCCTTACCCGGTGTTTGGGAAGTCGCCGGTTTGAATGATCCCAATGAAATGATTGTAGAAGTTCAAATTGCCGTTCCCTATCCCGAACAAGTTAGAGAAGAAGAAGTCTTGGATGTATTACCTTTTGGGCGCAAAAGCTTAACCGTAGAATCTGGGGGCATGGTAGTACAAGGAAAAGCGATCGCCTCACTCAACGACAAAAATGATGAAATGTTAATAGCAGTCGCATCTGTGACAGTTTTAATTGAAACTTAAGCAGATAGCCTCACCAACTCGTGTGAGGTTACATTATTCAGCCTCATTCTTTAATTCTTCAGGTAATAGCTGATTCAGCTTATACTCAATAGCCGAGAGTTTCTTCAAAATAGTGGGGCGATCGCCATCCAAAGAAACCAACAAATTAGCGATAGACTCCTGTATATTAGTCAACCGAGCCACAGCATTCTGAAGTTGTACCATACCCTCCCGCAACTCTTGACGTTCCTGACGAGCATCAGCAATTTCATCCAACATCGCCTGAACAGTTTTAGCATTAGTCTCCATTAACTGTTTAATTTCCTTATCAGTCATAGCGATCGCACATTCAGATTAGTATTACTACCCATAATAAAAGGAAACGTCACCCCCATAGAAACCCAGCCAAAAAACTCTCCGCGTACCTCTGCGTTACCTCCGCGCCCCTTTGCGTTAAAAACTCCTCTCCTACATCCTCTCCAAAACCCGAATCCCCAGCAAATCCAAACCCTGCTTCAAAGTTCTAGCCGTCAAATCACACAAAACCAAACGAGAAGTCCGTAAAGGTTCCTCCGCTTCCAGCACCCGTACCCCCTGATTCCGGTCATAAAACTGATTAAACTTCTTACTCAATTCATACAAGTATTCACATAAACGATTAGGTCGTAATTCTTCCTCTACACCAAGAATAACCTCATCGAATTGCAGTAAATACTTAGCCAAAGCCAACTCCGTGTCATGCTGCAAAACCACCTTCACATTCTCACCCAGCGCAGCAAAATTAATCCCACCCTTGCGGCTAATTCCCTGAATCCGTGCATAAGCATACAACATATAGGGTGCAGTATTTCCCTTCAGATCCAGCATTTTATCGTAGCTGAAAATATAATCACTGGTACGGTTCTGACTTAAATCAGCATACTTCACCGCACTGATACCAACTACCTCAGCAACTTCACTAATAAATTCTTCAGTTTCTTCCCGTTCTTCTTCCTTTAATCTAGCTTCTAAATCTGCACGGGCGCGAATCACAGCTTCATCTAACAAATCCCGTAACCTGACAGTATCACCAGAACGAGTTTTAAATTTTTTCCCATCTTCCCCTAATACCAAACCAAAAGGAACATGAACAAGTTCCACATCATCAGGAACCCATCCCGCCTTGCGTGCGACTTGGAAAAATTGAGCAAAATGATTACTTTGTCCACAGTCTGTTACATAAACTATCCGTTTAGCTTCATCTTCCTGAATCCGATAACGCAAAGCTGCTAAATCTGTCGTCGCGTAATTATAACCACCATCCGATTTCTGCACAATCAAAGGCATAGGTTCACCTTCCCGGTTAGTAAAACCTTCCAAGAAAACCACCTGTGCGCCTTGATTCTCCACCAGTAACCCAGATTTTGCCAAATCTTCCACCACTGAAGGAAGCTGGGGATTATAGAAAGATTCTCCCCGTTCAATTACTTGCACATCCAGCAAGTCATAAATTACCTGAAATTCGCGCCGTGACTGTTCGCATAAAAGTTTCCAAGCATGAAGCGTATCTTCAGCACCTGCTTGTAATCTCACCACTTCCTGTCGCGCAGTCTCTTGAAAAGCCTCATCTTCATCAAAGCGCTGTTTAGCTTTGCGGTAGAAACTGACTAAATCTCCAATATCTAAAGCATTAGCAGTGGTTAGCGCTTCTGGGTAAACTTCCCGCAAGTAGGTAATCAACATCCCAAACTGCGTACCCCAATCACCGACATGATTTAAGCGCAGCACATCATGTCCCTGAAATTCCAAAATCCGCGCAATGGAATCACCGATAATCGTAGAACGCAAATGTCCCACGTGCATTTCCTTAGCAATATTCGGACTAGAGAAATCCACAATTTCTCGTTTTGGCGTTTCCGTCTTGGGAACTCCTAGTCTAGAATCTGCCTGAATAGCGTTGAGTTGTGCTTCTAAGTATGCAACTTTGAGCTTAAGATTGATAAAACCAGGCCCAGCTATCTCTGGCGTTTCACAAAAATCAGATACATCTAATTTCTCCACAATAGCAGAGGCGATCGCTCTTGGTTGCTGTCCCAACCTTTTACTCAGCGATAAAGCCACATTCGCCTGATAATCACCAAATTTAGGATTACTCGCAGTCACCAAAATCGGATCTACTCCGGCGTACTCATCGCCAAAAGCAGTCACTAAAGCTTGCTCAAGTTTAAATTTTAGTTGTTCTTGTGTAGCGTTCATATATAAATGTTATCTGTTTGTGAGAGGCTATAGCCAGCCTCAAGGCTCAATTATATTAGCTTGAAAATATAGTTACCGCTTGGGTAAAATTCCACCTCTAGTTGCGTGACACAGCTAATTTTGTGCATAAGCATAAATATTGTGGGGTATTGTGGGGTGGGCTTCTAGCCCGCCCAGAACATGCAAGATTCCTGTTCCACGAAACATCATGCAACATTTTCAGCTGGCCGCGCCACTAGATTAAGTGGTTTCATTGCACCAAGAGTCCCTGTAAAGTTATCCCAGGGAACACCCAGCAAGTTAGGTTAAATCGTCCCAATTTCTTTTAAATACACCCTAGTAAATGGTTCATCTTCTCCCAAGGTGTAGTCTTCAATTAACCCACGACGACGGATCGAAATATCGTTTTCTTTCTTCATCACCACCGTAGAATCATCAAAAATATCCCGTGCCAACATCATTTCCGTTTCTGTGGGATTATTTAAAACTACCACATTACTTCCCTGGTAAAACATCCCTTCTACTTCTAGGATGGATTCTTCATACTCAGCAATCAGTAAATCAAGTTTAGGGTTACGCAGCAAAGTTTGCACGTTACTATTGTAATCGTTGCGTAATGCTTTTTGCGCCCGATTCACAAACACTCCATCATGACAAACAGCACCTATTGTCCAGTCAGGATGTTGCGAGAGAATATGGTCAATTGTTGCTTGCAATTCCTCAACTGAAATTTTATTAAAAGTGATAATGGGTATGCGGGAATTTACCCCAGACTCAAAAAAGGTTTCTAAAATCCGGGATGGGACATCAACACTGTCACCAACAGCAGGATTAAGATGCATCAAAATTCCTGGTGCGGCGTTAATTTCTAGAATGGCGAAGTTGCTACTGGTCTTCCAAGATTCTGACAAATTTTCAGCAATGACATCAATACCCAGGCAAGTTAGCCGGAAGTGTTGGGCAATGTCTTGGGCTAAGATCATATTGTCATGATGAATTGTGGATGTAGCATCGATGCTCGTCCCTCCGGCGGAAAGATTGGCAACTTTGCGAAGATAAACAGTGCGTCCTTTTTTAATCACACTATCCAAAGAATAACCTTGTTCATCTAGATAAAGTTCCATCGCTTCATCACACTGAATTTTAGACATTGGCGAGGTGGGTGTATCTAAACGTGCTGGTTGGCGATTTTCGACGCGAATTAACTCTGCAATCGTTGAGTAACCATCACCTGTAACTGATGCGGGACGGCGTTCAATGGCGGCGACAAATTTACCATTGACACACAACAAGCGAAAGTCTGTTCCCGAAATGCTTTTTTCCACAATTATCCGCCTTGGCTGGTCTTCGGGAATTGCGACTAATGCACTACTATAAGCAGATTTGAGTTCTCTGGAATCTTGCACACCAGCTGTAACGCCAATTCCTTTGTGACCAACGACAGGTTTCACTGCTACTGGATAACGGATTTCTTTGGCTACAGCTAAGGCTTCTTTTTCAGAAAAAACAATATCACCTTCTGGGATTGGTAAACCCAATGTTTGCATGAATATCTTGCATTCATCTTTACGGGTGGTGAAATCTGAATCTAGATGGCTATCGCAATCAAAGGTTGTGGCTATACCACGAACTTGTTTTTTACCGTAACCATATTGCATCAGTGCTTCTGACCACAGATAAAAGGTGGGAATGCCTTTTTCGTAAGCTGTTCGCAATAGGGCGTAAACTGTGGGGCCGCCGTAAACAGAATCACGGAATCGTCTTTGCAGGGTGAGTAATTCCCCATCAAGGGAGAATTTTTTATCTTGGTTGATGGCTTCAAACCAATCCCAAACTAGGTAAATTACTGCTCTAGTAGTACGTTCATGCAACGATTCAATGCTAATGCAGGTATAATCTAAATATGGTTTGATACTCCAACGGTTGAGGTGTAGTCCCATGTCTAGCTTACCTACTTCTGAGGCAACTCTGGCAAATAGATGAGCGTGGGATTCGTAGGTTTGTTCGCGTAGATGCGGATAGCGATCGCCTATGCTAGAAATATAATCGTCAATGGGTAGCGGCTGTCTAGACTCAATGATCGCAAAGTCAAATACTAGCGCCCCTGTATTCAAATATGGGTTAGGCCCAAGGTAATGCTTAAAATTAAAAATATCGAATACATCAGTTTTTCTAGCATTAATGCGGACTAAACCTTTGCTTTTCTGTTGAACCATTAGATAATAAACCTTCAGCTAAACACCCTGAATCTATAATTTAATTTATTGATTAGCTAATTTTAGGAATTGTAGTCGAGTTTAGATGATTATTTGACAATTACTGGGCTTTTTCATATTAGACAAGATTATATGGATTTATTATACATTTTTTCCTACGCATTTTCAACCATCCCACAGGCTAATTTTATCTCTGTGACTCACAAAACAAATGATATCCGCCATTAAACACCATCTCTAACTTTTGAAAGATGAAATAAACTGCCAGTATTTATATACTCTAGCTAAAACATCTGCTAAAAAAGGACAATTCATCAATTATCCCTACAAAGTCTATGGATAAAATAGCTTATTTGAATTGAGTCGATGTCTAAAACAGATTGCGAGGAGACGGCAACCTATGAACAGTACACAAGCTGCTCTTAGAGATGAGATTCGTCAACTTGCTGATGAAGCTTTTCATCGCAAGCTAATTTCTGGTCATGGAGATGGACCAGATATGAACGAGTATCAGATTGTTTATCAGGGTAAGCCTAGACATATTCCACTGGAACAAGCTCGATTTTTTTTAATTAACTTGCTTTATAGAAGCCAAGTTTTGTAAAGCTCTTCCATTTAAATAATGACTGCAAAAAATCAGTTACCATTAGCCTGAGTGACTAGTACCACCATGAAGTCAAAAGTCTTATCATCTGGGCTTTTCATTGATTTCTGGCATCTGTTTATTTCCGCCGAATTGTACTAGAAAAAATGTAATATTGGTAATTTCCAACCATAGATTAATTACTAATTTACAACCCCTAATACTTCATTAAAAATAGCAAAACTAACATCAAAATACTAACTGGTAAATACTAAAAATGGTCTCTAGAGGTTGATCTAGAGGCTATTAACTTAGAAAATTTAATTTAGCAGCATTTCATTATTAATCTTCCTGGCAGTATCGTAATCTATCAATCGGATGATTTTCTGGTTATAATTGTCATGGTTTATTGAAAATAATGCATTAATTTATATCAGGAATGATCATGACAGCAAGTACAATTAAACGCCAACTAGTGATTATTGGTGGAGCTGAAGACAGAGACGGAGATTCCCAAATTCTGCGGGAGTTTGTGCGCCGGGCTGGAGGTATCAAGGCCAAAATAGTGATTATGACAGCTGCGGCAGAATTACCAAAGGATGTAGGAGAAAATTATATTAGAGTGTTTAAGCGTTTAGGCGCAGAAGGAGTTCGCATAGTTGACACAGAAACCCGTGATGATGCGTCTTCATCCACTGCTTTGGAAGCGATCGCCCAAGCAACTGGTATATTTTTTACAGGGGGCGACCAGGCTCGGATTACCAGCATCCTCAAAGATACAGAAATAGATGTCGCAATTCATCAACGGTTCTCTGAGGGTATGGTTATAGCCGGGACAAGTGCCGGAGCCGCAATCATGCCGGACACAATGATTGTGGAAGGCGATGCTCAAACCCATCCACGCATGGAAATTGTGGCAATGGGGCCGGGTCTTGCTTTTCTCCCAGGTGTAGTCATTGACCAACATTTTTCTCAGCGCGGACGCTTAGGACGCTTACTTTCAGCTTTAGTTCAAGAACCTGCCGGATTAGGATTTGGTATTGATGAGAATACCGCAATGGTAGTGACTGATCATCAAATTGAAGTCATTGGAGAAGGTTCGATCACAATTATTGATGAATCTGAAGCTACATATAACAATATGGGCGAAATCTTAAAAGATGAGCCATTGGCAATTTTTGGCGCAAAGCTCCATATCCTACCACATGGCTATAAGTTTGATCTCAATACTCGCCAGCCTATATTAAATTCAAGCTCTGTACCAAAGATCGCCATCCCAGTCAATTCAACAAACATCTAACCTTTAGTCATCTGTTTCTATAGAGTAACAATACTCATTGCTGAGTAATACCAGCAAATTGAGGCCTGTGATATCATAGGAGACTGCTGCATACATTTAAAATAAATACAAAGTGAATCGATTATGGCTCTGACGCAACAGCGCAAACAAGAAATAATGTCGAACTATCAAGTTCACGAAACCGATACTGGATCTGCCGAAGTTCAAGTAGCCATGCTAACTGACCGCATTAGTCGTCTTAGCTTACATCTCCAGGCAAATAAAAAAGACCATTCTTCCCGCCGGGGATTGTTGAAGATGATTGGACAGCGCAAGAGTCTTCTTGCCTATATTCAGAAAGGCAGTCGGGAAAAATATCAAGGTCTGATTGCTCGTCTCGGTATTCGTGGATAGGAACTATCGCTTATGTCTGCTGAAGAATCTGAGCGCGGTCGCTTACCTTTTGAACCAAAAACCAAGCGCCAAAAACCCCCGAAAGCTGTAAGCAAATCACAAGCACAGCCAAAGGCATCTGAAAAAAAAGCTGGTAAGCAGCCACCTTTCAATAAAGAAGAGATGGCAATTCCCCAAGTTGTCAGCCAAAGAATGATCCGGCGGGTAGCTGGATTCTGTGGCATACCAACAGCTTTGGGTATTACAACCCTAGTAGTCAGCTATTTACTGGCTATGTACTCCGAGATTCAATTACCTCCCATTGCCGTGTTATTGGTGAATATGGGATTATTTGGTATAGGAGTTGTGGGGATAACTTATGGTGTTCTCTCCGCTTCATGGGATGAAGAAAGAGCCGGAAGCTTATTGGGTTTGAGTGAATTTACTACCAATTGGGGTCGAATGGTCGAAGTTTGGCGCGAAACTCGGCAAAAAAACGTATGATGGTTGGCGCTCAGATACTAGGCTAACTAGTACCGTAGGGCGTTTGTCAAAAGTCAAAAAGTTTATTCTATAGGCTTGTTATTGGCTGAGAATAGTTACTTGATTTACGCCGTGCTGTACTAGGGTGTTGGGTGAATTTTCCAGTTAATGTTGAAGTTGAAATTTACTCACTTCAACATTACAAAGCAAAAATTGATGATATTTGATTAGACCTAATGCCAATAAAAATACTGAGCGCCCTCTGTTTTGCCATCATTGAATATTTAAACTAAATTTAAATTAAATACAAAGAAACAAGATAAATTGGCTCCTGCTTGTTTGAGGTTTAAGTCAACTAATCAGGTAATTTAAGATGATTGTAGTTATGAAAAGCGGTTCTCCAGAAATGGAAATCAACCGCATTAGCGAAGAACTAATTAGCTGGGGACTAACACCAGAAAAAATTATTGGTCAACACAAGGTAGTAATTGGTCTAGTAGGTGAAACAGCTAGTTTAGACCCATTACAAATTCAAGAAGTCAGCCCCTGGATTGAGCAAGTCTTGCGGGTAGAGTTACCATACAAACGGGCAAGCCGTCAGTTTCGTCATGGTGAAGCTTCTGAAGTAGTGGTTAATACTCCCGATGGAGACGTGATCTTTGGTGAACACCATCCTTTAGTAGTTGTTGCTGGCCCCTGCTCGGTAGAAAATGAAGAGATGATCGTGGAAACGGCACAGCGCGTTAAAGCCGCAGGAGCTAAGTTTTTACGTGGTGGCGCATACAAACCCCGGACTTCACCTTATGCCTTTCAAGGTCATGGCGAGAGTGCTTTAGAATTATTAGCCAAGGCGCGGGAAGTCAGTGGTTTGGGCATTATTACAGAAGTGATGGATGCTGCTGAACTGGATATCATTGCTGAGGTGGCTGATGTCATCCAGGTGGGAGCCAGGAATATGCAAAATTTCTCTCTGCTGAAAAAAGTGGGAGCGCAACCAAAACCAATTCTTTTAAAACGGGGAATGGCTGCGACAATAGAAGATTGGTTGATGGCAGCTGAGTATATTTTGGCAGCAGGCAATCCGAATGTGATTTTATGTGAACGAGGAATTAGGACTTTTGACCGCCAACACACTCGCAATACTTTGGATTTATCGGTAATACCAGTATTGCGAAAGTTAACTCACCTACCCGTAATGATTGACCCCAGTCATGGAACTGGTTGGTCTGATTTTGTGCCAGCAATGGCTATGGCCGCGATCGCAGCTGGAACTGATTCTCTGATGATTGAGGTTCACCCCAATCCGGCGAAGGCTTTATCTGATGGACCGCAATCTTTAACACCAGAACGTTTTGATCACTTAATGCAAGAATTAGGTGTAATTGCTAAAGCTGTCGGACGTTGGCCGCAACCGATAGTTGCTGTAACTAGTGCTGAGTTTTGAGTGCTGAGTGCTGAGTGCTGAGTGCTGAGTTTTGAGTAAGTTTCTTCTCCCCTGCCCCCTGCACCCTGCCCCCTGCCCCCTGCCCCCTGCCCCCTGCCCCCAGTCCCTTAACGCCTTCTGCCACCTGAGCGACTACGACTGCCTGAAGAACGTCCCCCAGAACCAAAACTATTGCCAGTTTTACGTTTGGTAGAACCGGATCTGTTAGAAGGTTTTAAGTTGCTGCTACCAAAACCGGAACCAGTGGGGCGATTTGTTGTAGTCGTGCGGGGTGTAGTGCGTACATTTGAATTAGCAGGAGATGATCTTTTAATGTTTCCTGTCGTGCGGAAA
Organism: Nodularia sp. UHCC 0506; assembly: GCF_034931045.1. Lineage (NCBI taxonomy): Bacteria > Bacillati > Cyanobacteriota > Cyanophyceae > Nostocales > Nodulariaceae > Nodularia > Nodularia sp. UHCC 0506. The sequence goes on along the minus strand of NZ_JAYGHH010000026.1, from coordinate 7,660 downwards.
GTTGTCCGATTACGCTCAACTGCTGGTGGTGCATTGTAGCGAGTTCGATAGTTACTAACTGCTTGATTGTAGGTACTTCCATAACCACCGTAACCAGTTAAAACTCCTCCTGATTGATAAGTGGGTGGTACATAGTATTGGGGTCTAAATAACATATTGCCAATGGCCTGACCCGCAATGTTACCAGCTACAGCACCGGCGAAGGGGGCCCAAAAGTTACTTTCTCTTCGCACTATAACTGTTTCTTGTTGTCCCGTTTGAGGATTGGTTTGTGTTTCGGTGACGTTATGGACGTACTCAATTTTAAAATCTTCGGTCATATACAAGGCGGGTTGTCCATTCTCCACCTTTAGCGAAGTCTTTTTTCCCTCCTTAATTTCTTCATCGGTTAGCCTTGCCATTTGCAAATTTTCGGTTTTAAACGTTGGGGGTGTACTGTTAAGCAAAAACAGTGTGTACTCCCCAGTGGCATCATCAAAACTAGCTTGCTGTACCTGATATTGACCATCACTCAACTTGGTAGGAGTAGTGGTGCGGCTAACATTTCTACTTTGAGAGGCCGTTTCGTTAGAACTTCCACAGGCAACAGTTGTTAAGCACAAAGTCAGTGCTAAAAAAACAACTGTCAATTTTCGTAATATTGTCATGAGCATTTCACTATGTTTTCCTTTCGAGCTTAACAAGTTACAAAGGAATTAATTCTGGGTAATATTGCAACAGCTGATCATTAGTCAGTTCATCACCTAATTGTGCTGGGGAGAAATGTACCTGAATGGCTCGCAATTTTTCTTTATAGTGCAAATTGATCAGAGCTTTTAAAGCATCCTTTAAGGCTGGGATGTTGGACAGGTCGGTTTCCAAATCGGGAACGTCACCTTCATAAGCTACAGTCAGCATGACAATGACGTTACGGGTTACAGGGATGGAAAAAGATTCACTTGAACCAGAACTAACATCAAATTCTGCGCCGTAGCGTTCGCCAGAGTCATTAAATAATTCATTGACGTAATCTCCCGCCTCGCCTTCATCCCAAAAGACTTCACCTTCATTAGACGCAGACAGCCAGGTTTCATCATATCGCAAGAGAGTTTCGCAAATTTCTACTAATCCTTCTCCTAAATCGTGCAGATCACCATCAGCTGCGATCGCTTCCCGTGCTGTACTATTTAATACTCCTAAAATTGGTGCGACATCAGACCCAGCTAAATGCAAAAACAAGCGGCAGACTACGAAGCGAGTCCGACCCATCATTTGATTAAACGCTCGCATTTGCTTCCTCCATCATTTTGATCAATACACTGCAAAATCATAGCTCTACTATTGACTGATATAGCAAAAGCCATTGTTAAACTTGATGACTTCTGCTACATATTTTTTCCGGTTATGAATGAAAACCCTCATAATAACAAGTTTAATAGTTGATAAAGTAGGCAGAAAATACGTAGTTAAAATCAAAAATGAAAATTGGTATTTTAGGATTGGGACTGATAGGCGGTTCTTTGGGTTATGATTTGCGATCGCTTGGGCATCATGTTTTAGGAGTTAGTCGCCGTTCGTCTACCTGTGCAAGAGCGATCGCTTTAGGTAGCGTCGATGCCGCATCTGTTGATATGAGCCTGTTAGCAGCCGCAGATGTGGTTTTTATTTGCACACCTATTGCCCTGATTGTTCCCCAATTCCAGCAGTTAATTACTCATTTGCCTGTCACTACGGTAATCACTGATGTGGGTTCAGTTAAAGCACCCATAGTTGAAGCGATCGCTCCTTTGTGGTCCAATTTTATTGGTGGTCATCCCATGGCAGGAACCACAGATAGTGGTATAGAAGCGGCTCAACGGGACTTGTTTGTGGGTAAACCTTATGTTCTCACACCAGATGCAACAACACCAAAGACAGCGATGACAATTGTAGAAGAAATTGTGCGATCGCTTGGGGCTAATCTCTATTATTGCCAGCCAGAACAACATGACCGAGCTGTAAGTTTGATTTCCCATTTACCTGTCATAGTCAGTGCAGCCTTAATTGCTACTTGCATGGGTGAAACTGATTCCCAAGTGTTGCAATTAGCCCAAAATCTAGCTAGTTCAGGTTTTCGAGACACCAGCCGTGTTGGTGGTGGTAATCCAGAATTAGGGGTAATGATGGCGCAGTATAACCGCCAAGCATTGCTGAATTCACTAGCACAATATCGCCAAAATCTTGATGAATTAACTAACTTAATTGTGCAGTCAGATTGGGCAGATTTAGAATTGAAGTTGCAAGCAAACGGCAAAGCCAGACCAAAATTTGTGGAGTAATCTGAGGGTGCGTTACGCTATGTTAGCGCACCAAATTAACATAATGATGCCATTACGGAATCAGATGTCACACAATACCATCAACAAATCCTCCTAAACCCAATGCCAGGAAAATGCCGGACATGATCAATGGCATAGAATGATATTCATTTTCGGTTTTTACCTCTATTGTCATTCGTAACAGACAAACTTTTTCATCACCATATAACTGTTGTACCAGTAATCTCTTCTCTCTGGAGACAAGTACTAGCTTTCAGCCTAAAGTTCACAACTTCTTGCTAGTATCTACAGGCATCATAGAGATTGATATATATAAAGAGCAATTTTCCAATGACCATATACTTTTACAAGGTGTGGCAGCCTTATGGCTGTTTTTCTAACTTTTCTCGCCACGGCATCCAAATTCAGGGTACTTATTGGCCCACTGTGGAGCATTATTATCAAGCACAAAAGTTTGTCGGCAGCATAGATTCAGTAATTATACCAATGATTCACGCCGCCGAAACCCCAGAAGACGCTGCTGCTTTAGGACGTTGCCGCACTCGCCAAATCCGTCCAGACTGGGAGATTGTTAAAACTCAAGTGATGCGAGTAGCTGTACTTAAAAAGTTTCTGACTCATTTGGAGATTAAGGAAATTCTTCTTAGCACTGGTAATGAAACGCTGGTAGAAAATTCGCCAAATGATTATTTCTGGGGTTGCGGCGCAGAAAAAACTGGGCAAAATCATCTGGGCAAAATTCTCATGGGTGTGCGTGCAGAAATCCGCCAATCGCGAGTTTTTACAGTAATTTCTGGAGATAATCAGTTAGACTAAATGATATTAATTTAATCGTTACTGTGGCTGGGGAATGTTGTGATTTCCCCCAGTTAAATAACTAATACTAATTTTTCTGAAAATTTGTCTGTGAAATGTCAGTTTTTGGGCTTTTTGAATCAATACGGTTCAGTTAAGGTTCGTACTCTTCCTTTAGGTCATTTTTTTTAGCGTTCGCGTAGCGTGCGCGCAGCGCATACCGCCAAGTACGCCAAGGACACCAAGTCAGGAATGAGAAGAAAGCAATGCTGAATTGAACTGTATTGCTTTTTAAATTTCTTTATAAATAGAAATTTGTAATTTTTCCATCTAGATAATCCTACTATATACATTTTGTTATCAAAGCTATAAGATTAAATTATTAATAAACCCTTCTTAAGCATTAAGATTTTTTATAAACTTTTTGGATTAATTTTGAAGTGTGCCAGCAATGGAATTTATCTATAACTCTAACGATTTGCAGCCAATCCTCAACCATGAAAATTTATTGCATCGGATCACAAATCAAATTAGGCGATCGCTTGAACTTCAAGAAATATTAGCCGCTACAGTGGACGAAATGCGTTCATTTTTGGCTACAGACCGAGTAATAGTGTATCGATTTGACGCTGATAACAGTGGTGAAGTCATTGCCGAATCGATTCATGAACAGCGACTACCATCACTTTTAGGCTTGCACTTCCCCGCAGATGATATTCCCCAAAAAGCAAGAGAGTTGTTTATCTCAAGCCGGCAACGGTCTATAGTGGATGTAGCTAGTGGGACAATAGGACTATCACCGCTTAAAAACAGCGAAACTGGTCAATATTTCCCAAAAGAGCAGATATACTATCGGGAAATAGACCCATGCCATATTCAATACTTAACGGCAATGGGTGTACAGTCTTCCCTCGTTGTACCAATTTTACATCAAGAACCTAGAGAGCAAGGGGAATCAGTCAAGCGGCAACTGTGGGGTTTACTGGTGTCTCATCACAGCCAACCACGCACAATTTTGAAGCGGGAACTAAAAATAGTCCAACAAGTAGCCGATCAGGTAATGATCGCGATCGCGCAAAGCAATTTACTCACCGAAGCCCGTACTCAGCGTGAGCGAGAAACCACAATTAACAGAGTTACCACGCTGCTGCATCAACTACCCACAATCCAACTACAAGAAGCACTAGAAGAAGTCGTCACCGCATTTAACGGCATAGGTGGGAGAATTTATATTAATCACAGTGGCAAAACATATATATCAGGCGAACAGCCACAACTACTCCACGACTTAGAAAACACTAGCATCGAAGAACATCCAGTATGGCGAAACTGGATAGCTGAATTTAATCCAGGTGATACTTGGGCAGTTACTGACCTCTACAAAGAACAACGTTTGCGAGTTTTAGCTGCGGCATTCCAATCAACTCCAATTCGCGGACTCCTGGTAATTCCCCTATATGATCACCAAAATTTTATGGGTGTGATGAGCATCTTTCGCCCGGCATTTGATAGCGAAATTTTGTGGGCTGGACGGCATGACTCAAATCAGCGCCAACGACTACCCCGATTTTCCTTTAAACTTTGGCGAGAAGAAAGAAAGGGACAAGCACAGCAATGGAAACCCGAAGAAATTTCCCTGGGACAAGCTTTGTCTGCTCACTTCTCAATGGCAATTCACCAGCAGCAAATGTATGAACAAGTGCAGGGACTAAATACCAATTTAGAATCTCGCGTCCAAGAACAAACTGCTGAAATAGAAAAATCATTACGGCTGACCAAGGGAATCAAGCAAGTTACAGAGCAAATTCGCAGTACCTTAGACTTCCAAGCTACCTTACAAACCATTGTTAGCCAAGTTCGTCCCCTGCTAAACGCCGACAGAGTACTAATTTATCAGCTCATGGGTGAATCTGGTGGCGCGGTGACAGTAGAAGATATTAATGGCCAATGGCCGTCGGTATTAGGCATAAAAGCACCACTAGAATGCTTTCCTGATGAGGTTTCGCGTTTATATTGTCGGGGCAGAGTTAGAGCCATTAACAATATTGCCACAGACTCTTTAAATGATTGCAATCGAGAATTTTTGCAAAATATACAAGTGCAAGCTAACTTGATTGTGCCGATTAATATTAGTGAGGAACTCTGGGGATTACTGATTGCCCATCAATGTCATGCTCCCAGAAACTGGCAGGATACAGAAATTGATTTACTGCAACAGCTCGCAGACCAAGCGGCGATCGCAATTCAACAGTGTAAACTCTATGAACAAAGCTGTACTGCCGAAATCCAAGCCAAGGCAAAAGCTACACAATTAGAACAAGCTTTGTCGGAACTGCGAGAAACCCAAGCCAAATTGATTCAAGCTGAAAAAATGTCCAGTTTAGGGCAGTTAGTAGCAGGTGTAGCCCACGAAATCAACAACCCAGTTAACTTTATCTATGGCAATCTATCTCATGCTAATGACTATATTAAACAATTACTAGAGCTATTAAACCTCTATAATTTGCATTATCCCGACCCTGAGCATCAAATTAACTCATTAATCGAAGTGATTGATTTGGATTTCCTAATGGAAGATTTACCAAAAACTATCTCTTCAATGCAAATTGGCACAGACCGTATCCGTTCAATAGTGTTATCATTACGTAATTTTTCCCGTTTGGATGAAGCTGAAAATAAGCTTGTTGATATCCATGAAGGTATTGAAAATACTTTATTAATTTTGCAACATCGGCTCAAAGCAAGTGCCAATCTTACGAACATAGAAATCATTAAAGATTATGCCAAACTGCCTCGTATAGAATGTTTTGCTGGTCAGATGAATCAGGTATTTATGAATATTCTCAGCAATGCTATTGATGCTTTAGAGGAATCTAGAATCATAGATCAGGGTGCAAAGTCTTTGTCTAATCCAACAATTTGGATTTCTACTCAAATTGCCATAGACCAATCAATGCTGTTACTTCGCATTGCTGATAACGGTATGGGAATGAATCAAGAAGTGCAAAAGCGCATTTTTGACCCGTTTTTTACCACTAAGACAGTTGGTAAAGGTACAGGACTGGGATTAGCAATTAGCTATCAAATTATTGTAGATAAACACAGTGGCTCAATGGAGTGTATTTCAGAAATAGGCAAAGGAACAGAATTTTTGATTGAAATTCCTATAAAACATTCTAGCAACATTATATAGATTTTAAAATGTAAATAATTTTTGAGCTATGACTCCAGGAATATATCAAATTATTGAGATGTGTTGGGGCTATTTTATCATATCAAAGTGGATGAGTTTAACTGATGTCTGTCTTGTCCAAACCCAACACCACCCAACACGAAAGCTGATACAGCAGTTTGCAGGTAGATGAGGTATAAATAGGGCTGGCTGAAGAAATCTAAAAACATTACAGGTAAAGGATTTTAGCCTGTTTGAAATTGAAAAAGTGCAAGCTTTTATGAAGTGGGAACTCGAAAACCTTGCATTTAAGTTTGATTCAAAGGAAAAATTTTCCCTACTAAACTCTTGAAACTGTTCCCTGTTCCCTGTTCCCTGTTCCCTAATCTCCACAGATAACTTATTCAGCAAACCCTAATTGCATCCCTAGATAGATGAAACAAAAAGAGGAACTTATGAAAGCTAGTAGAAGTTTGGGTGTTGTTATTTAAATGGGTACAGTTAGGTGTAAGCTAATGTTAAACAGATAAATAAATTTAGAATAGCGCCTTATGTCAATTATTGCGCTCAGAGCCTGGTGTATTCAAGAATATGAGCCGATAGCAGAGCTGGAAAAACGTGCGCCAGATATTCGTCTCAGTAAAAAAAGCCTACTAAAATCAGCATTAAGAGCCGACTTTCTCGAAGATATTGACCATGTTAAGCAATCAACGTGGTTTGGGCGTTATTTAGAAGGTGAAAATATTGAATTTTATATTGAAGGTAGTGGTGGCTATTGCGTAGCTAACATTGATTTAATCAGTCATGAAATTTATTTTACCAAACAAGCATTGTTAGCTCAGTTAGAACCAACTATTTTTTTATCCTCCCAAACTGAGTATGCACCAGCGAGTGATGCCTTACGGGAGGAACTACAGAAAAGCTTGGAGTCTTTAAACAAGCGATCGCGTTTGCCTTTAACATTAGTAGAAGCATACCGCCCTAGCAATGCTCCCATCAGAATCAGCCGCGCGATGATGAGGAGAATCCGCAGGAGTTTGTTGTTTATCGCCGACACTACGCCCATTGCGAGTATTTCCGGTAAAGAAACTAATCAATTAATACCTAGTCCTAACGTCTGTGTAGAAATTGGCTATGCCATTCAGAGTAAGCGTTCTGAACAAATTTTGTTAGCACAGATGCAACACCCAGACTTTGAAGGGGATTTTCCCTTTGATTTGCCCACACAGCAAATTTTGCAATTTCAAGACAGTGCCGAACTGAGTAAAATGATCACTGGAGCTATGGAAACTCAGTTAGCACGATTTAAACTATTTTTCTAATTAGGGTTTGCTGAATAAGTTATCTGTGGAGATTAGGGAACAGGGAACAGGGAACAGGGAACAGGGAACAGCTT
>NZ_JAYGHH010000025.1:9027-70970 GCF_034931045.1 Nodularia sp. UHCC 0506 | reverse complement strand
GATGTGTCAACGGGTTTTAGGAATTAATCATCCCACTACAGCGACATTTAGAGAAAATTTGGCAATTCTGCGACAACAGTTAACTCCCATTGCTATTTGGAAACGACGGCTCAATCAGTTTCTACAAATCTTACGGGGTATTGTAACTTTACCGTTTTATTTACTTTGGCAATTCGCTAAGAAAATAATTCGTAATTAAAGGATTGGATCGGGCGATCGCCTATATTCTACCAGTCCCTGAGCCAGTGCGATGATCGCCTGAATTTATCACTGATAAAAAAAGACGCTCAAAGAGCGCCTTAATATTCATAAATTGTAGCTTTTGTCAACGGCTACATTTAAACAATGGCTACCCTAGTACAGCAAAGGATAGCGACAAAGCAGATATTAAGCTTCTGGACTATTTTTGCCGACAACTTGCGATTTCAGAGTAGTGATTTCACTAGTTAGCTCTTTCCGGGTCGAGGCTTTGAGCAAATAGCGGTAAACAAACCAAGCTGAGTAGCCAATACCAATCAATTCAAAGGTTGGTGCTACTAAAGGAACATCATTCAACGAGTCTAATACTGCCAAGAGTACCTTCACCGAAACAATTGCGGCGACAATTAACCCAACACTCACTAAAGGCTGCTTATATTGGTTAAAAAAGTTTCCCAGGTATTCAGGCAGTGTTGCTAAAAAACCAGAAATTTGTTCGCCATATTGTTGCCATTGCTCTTGAGATTGCACAGGAGGCTGGAGCTTGGTAATGGTTCCTGTTTGGTTATTGATATTTGGCACTGCTGCCTCTTGAGATTTGGTTTCTGTGAATTCCGGTTCTTGCATTTTCACTCCTATAAATTTAACAATTGAGTTTATCTAATCTGTGACAATTACCACCAAAAAGGCTGTTGATTAGGCAATGCACCAGGGCATCAGGACAACTCGGTTTAATCCACAAAAGGTTTTAGTGTCCTATAACCATAATTGCCTCATAAGCTCTACTGCATCAACTACAAGGTAGACAGTCAGTATGAGGAGAGAAGTTAGAAAGCGACAAGATATCTTAAAATCAGCTTTCTAAGTTCGGGATTTTGTGAATCAACCACAATCATCAGGTTGTGATTATCCCATACCGTGTCAGGTCAGCTATCTAAAGGCGGGACACGTTAGCGTAGCCCTCCGCCCATAGCCCCGTATCTTGAGCGCGGGGTTCTGACAGTGCTACTCATTCAAGCACAAATCATGCCAAAATCAGATTACCTCACATTTATACAAGCTTAAAAGCCGATTTTATCTGATATTAAAGCTATCTTAAGCCGTATTCGTCAATTAACTCATTGATAATTAATGTTAATCTGTAATAAAAGTTTTTATGTATTCAAATACACTAGACAATATAAATATTTTATGATATAGTCACCCAGCTATATTTAGTTAAAGTCAAATATTTTTCCCAGGCAGATTTAGGGATAATACTTGCTCATAGCAATTGCTTTTATCCCTAGACTCAGCCCAATTCACTTTTTTCTATACAACCGCCTTGGCCATTAAGACAGTCTAGACAGTTTGAAGTCCTTGTAGCAAAAGGGTTTCTACCCAACACTCGGCATTTTGCTACAAGTACAACACGACCAAAGTCAAACTACCACTGAAAACACCCCAAGACTAACAGTAGATTTTGACTTTTGATTTTTAACTTCCGCCTTGCGGTCTTAGTCCCAATCGGGGAACATATTTGCTTCATCTCCACCAATACCGATGCCAGTGTGATAAATTTCCGCATCAGTAATGATCATCTGATCCATTGATGCTCCATATACATTAGCGTCGTAAATTTGGGCGCGAGTTAGATTTGCTCCGTTGAGATTGGCTGCTTTAAAATTAACGTTGGTCAGCATCGCTGAAGTTAAGTTTGCACCTTTCAAATTCGCATTTGTTAAGTCTGCGCCTTCGAGATTGACTCCTTCGAGATTAGCTCCAGAGAGATTAGCTCCTCGTAAGTCAGCACCAATTAAATGAGCGCCTCTGAGGTTAACTCCTGATAAATCGCACTGGACACATTCTCTGGTCAAATTTAGCTTTTGTAAGTCCTGGGAATTGCCAGCTTTGACTGTGCTATTAAGAATTAGGGGAGTCGCTAAGGCTAGAGCCGCTAATAGCTGGAGTTTCATATTATTTTCCCCTTCGTCATTAAACTACATCTGTTCTTTTCCTCACGACTTTATTATCTCATACCAAGTTATCAAATTTGTTGTTGGAACACACAAGCCAATTGTGATCTGCTACCAATGCTTTGGGATCTAGGAAGTAGTATTGACTAGGGTTTCGGGCTATTATCGACCAGTGAAATCCACGAAAATCGTCTTGTTAAACTAATGTTAAATATTTTGAAGCGCTTGTGCCAGTTTGCATAGTTGCACATAAGATATTTATGAGCATTTAAATAATACAAAATAGCATTGCTCACCAAATAAATTGGTAGCTTAAGACACCAAGAATTTTCGCATATATTGATTAACTAAATCCGGGTTTTCTTGTTGTACCCAATGACCACAATTGGGAATATACTTAATTTGGAAGTCATTGATATATGCTGCTGTATCGTAAGTAAGTTCCTTACCAAGTGCAGTATCATTTTCACCCCAAATCATCAGCGTGGGTACAGCTAGAATTTCCCAATTTTCTTGACTGAATAAGTTTGAGAAAATATTACGATAATAGTTCAACATGGCTGTAGTAGCACCACGTTTTGCAGCAGCATTTTTATAAGCATCAATATCTGCTGGAGTGAAAGCACTTTTATTAACGGCTGTGCCTTGAATAACCTTTTCAATTGCTTCATAGTCTGACAACTGTAGAAGTAATTCAGGTAGCCAAGGTAGTTGAAATAAGAATATATACCAGCTGCGTAACAACTGCTGATAAGTGCGTAAGCCTTGGGCAAATTTGGCAGGATGAGGTAGGTTGAGGATAATTAATCGCTCTACCATTTCGGGATGAGCATAGGCAAAAAACCAAGCGATCGCACCACCCCAATCATGCCCAACTAAGATACACTTGTCATATCCTAATCCTTGAATTACTCCTTCTACGTCTTTGACCAATTCATCCATGACATAAGCTGATTGGTCTTTAGGTTTATCACTATCGTTGTAGCCACGTAAATCAAGGGCGACAACTTGAAAATCTTGGGCAAATTCTGGGATTTGATGCCGCCAAGAATACCAAAACTCAGGAAACCCATGTAACATCAGCATTAATGGCCCTGTTCCTTGGGTGACGTAGTGCAGTTTCACACCATTGGTGATTATATATTCATGTTTCCACAAATTTTGGATTACAGACATAATGTTGTATTTCTAGGTAGAACGTGTGTGTATGTGAAAGTGCTGAGTGCTTGAGTATAAACCCAGTTGATTCAAGGCTTTTAACTATCAAAACTGTCCCAATTAATCTGACTATGGTTATGGCTATATTAGAAATTATGTATGATTTTTCTCGTCAAGGTATCTATTCAGAGACAGTGAGTGTCAGAAAATTTTTTATCAAGGACAAAACGCGTGGAATCTCAATTGCAGATTGGACAAGTAATTAAGAAGCTTCAAGAAGACTTACCAACACTTTTTGAAAAAGATATTACCTATGATATCTATACGCAGGATATCTACTTTCAAGACCCTGTAAATAAATTTAAATGGAAATTCAACTATCGCATTATATTTTGGACGTTACGATTTCACGCACGACTATTTTTTACGCAAATTTATTTTGACTTGCATGAAATATCGCAGCCGGCAAAGGATACTATTTTAGCCAAGTGGACAGTTCGTGGAGTCTTGCGTGTTCCCTGGAAAGCCCAATTATTTTTCAATGGCTATTCGACATATAAACTGAACCAAGACAATTTAATATATGAGCATATTGATACTTGGGATCGTCAACCGGGGGAAATTTTAAAGCAGTTTTGGCAAAGGTAATGAGGGCTGAGTGTTGAGTATAGAAAGCAAAAGAGGGAGTTTGACTCCCTCTATCAATCAGATAATTATTTAGTTCAATGTAGGTCAGGAATTAGAGACGTTCTTTTGGTAATAAGGCAATAGGATCAATTGCTCCCCTACCTGCTGGGTGGATTTCAAAGTGAGTGTGTGGCCCAGTACTGAAACCAGTGCTACCCATGTCAGCAATTTGTTGTCCTTGGGTTACTCGCTGACCTGCTCGCACCAAAGTCCGGCTATTGTGAGCATAGCGAGTCAGAGTGCCATCAGGATGGCGAATATCTACAAGGATGCCATAACCACCTCTATTCCAGCCTGATTTCTCAACTACACCGTCAGCAGCTGCGAAAATTGGCGTGCCAGTGGCGTTAGCAATGTCAATACCCCTGTGCATTCTTCCCCAGCGTCTACCATAGCCAGAGGTAAGTACACCTTTCGCCGGCCAGATAAAGGCTGTTGAACCTGTTGAGGGGGGAGCTGTAGTTGCATCAATTGGCTTGGGCAAGTACCGATCCACTGCTGCTAAAGGCGGTAACTGTGGCCGTAATTGTGGAGTCACACGGCTGCCGCGCAAGTTTCCTAGAGTATCGGAGATATTAGCACCACTGGGAGATGCTGCTATTCTCTGGTTAGATCCATTGATACTGGAGAAAAACTCTGGATTGACTGGCTCGTTAGCACGACGAGTCCGAGTTTGAGATTTAGCAGATTGACTACCATAGTTGGGTAAACTCAGCTGAGGAACATGAATGGGAATAGCAGCATTCCTTTGTCCCGCAGCAGATTGAGTAGCCGTGGTGTTGTTCAGTTTAACAACAGGAATTGGAATAGGAGCTTGTTCACGTTCAGTAGTGGAGGGGCTGCTGATATTCCTAGACTGTTGCTGGCGATATTGCTGGCGTAATCTCTGAATTTCTGCTTCTGGGCTGTCTGTTTGAGCAATGACAGTCGGTATGACAGCTTGTTTACGTTCAATAGTGGCTGGGCTATTTGCATTCCCAGACTGTTGGCTGCGGTATTGCTCACGTAATCTCTGAATTTCCGCTTCTGGGCTATTTGTTTGAGCCACAAGAATCGGCACAGCAGTTTGCTCTGGTTCAGTAGCAGCTGAACTGGTAGCATTTCCAGACTGTGGGCTGCGGTATTTCTCCTGTAACCTTTGAATTTCTTTGTGTAGACTGCTGGTTTGAGCAACGGGAATCGGCACGGCAGCTTTTTCTAGTTCAATAGCGGCTGGCCTGATTGCATTCCCAGACTGCTGTTTGTTGTGTTCTTCCCGTAATTTCTGGATGTCCCCACGTAAGTCGCGCAGACCTTGATGATCTTTTGTGCTTGCCGCTTGCCCAGCCAATTTTTGAGCTTGCTGTATTTCGGCAAAGATTGTTGGTACTGGTGTATCACCACCTAGACCTTGAGCATTAAGACTAGTAGGTTCTGTCTCTGTGGCTTCAAGTGTATTTACCTGTATCTGGTTATTTGTAGATACTGGTAACTGTGATGATGCTACAGGTAGATTGGGGTTGATATTAGCAGGCGTAGTATTAGCATAGGTGCTATGAGAATTCACAACCACTGGGACCTGAATAGCTCTAGAACGGTTAACCTGATTAACAGGAATAATCAGTCTTTGGCTAATCCTGAGTTGATCTGGATTGCTAAGATTATTGGCCTTAACTAATTCTGTAACTGATGTATTGTATCTATTTGCGATCGCGGCTAGTGTGTCTCCAGGCTTAACCTCATAACCTGTATGACCCGATAATGCCACAATTTGCCGTCTAGCTGGTACGGGTATTGTTACGGCTTGCGGGTTCGACTCACTGGCTGGTTTTGTTGCTCTTAATCTCGATACTAAACTTTCGGTGTTTTCATTGGTGAAAGTTGACGACTTTTCTACTGCCGTTTCACTGGCGCTGTTTTCTAGCGCTTTTTCTATAGTTTTCGGCTGTGTTAAAGCTATGCCATTTTTTGATAAAGTTTGGGTCTCCTCAGACCGCGACTCCGCCAGACTGTTTCTTAAACGGTTCGATTTTGCTTGTAAGCGATTGAGAGCAAATTCTTGCTGCGCCTTCAGTTGAGCATCAATTTCACCACTGGCATCCGTGTTTTCTGTTGCCTGTGGTTGTGACTCGCTTGTGAGGTATGCAGTTAGCTCTCCAGTTTCGTTAATAGCACTATCAGCACTGGACAGTTCTTGTACTGTCTCATTTGCCTGGATGGGAATTGACAATCCCTGTGATACTAGGGGTTGTAAATTGAAGGAAGTTTTGTTAGTTGCTATTTTGTGGGATTCTGATGTTAGCAGAGGAACTTGTTGCACAGAGATTCCACTTGCCGCAACTTGCCATTTAGCTTCAAGCCCCGGTAACTGAGAAATTGCTACTGGTTCCACAATGACAGCATTTTCTGTCACGTTGGCTGGTAAGACTGTTTGAGTCTTCAGCATTGTGGGAGCAAATCTCATTGTAGTGTCAGCAGCAGGAATTGTTGAAGCGGCCTTTTGGCTACCAACAGGGGCTGCTGCTTGGGCTTGATCGCTTTGTCGAGTCACCAAAAGGCTGGTTGCTCCCATTGAGATAGCCAAACCAATCATGGCGGCTTGCGTCCGCACCCGGCGGTTAACCTTGGGATTTACTACAATGTTTAGGTGTTCTAGGTGTTCCACTAGGGCATTATCACTGCTGGGGGTATTTTTCAGCACAGCCTGTTCTCTTTTTTTCAATGCTCGTTTCAAAGACGACCTCCTATGATCACTAGCGCTTAACTGATCTCGATTTTTCAGTCGGATACTAGTCAATGATTTAGATCACATCGAATGATAGATCAAGATCACTTTCACCAGAGATACTTACGCAAGATTAACTTGCTTCTCTGATTTAGACAAGTTCACACATGGAACGCAAAAATTAAAAATTGCTGTGCTTACTTGTCCACTTCACTCCTACACACCGTAGAACTTTTGCTTTTGACTGTTGTCTTTACCTCTGGTGCAAAGCTTGCTAGGACTGAAGAATAATTATTATATATTCACCAAGTCCATTGTGCTTGTCAGCCATATAGTTAATCCAACTTTAAAAAAAGCAATGCCCTCTGTTGTAGATATCTTCAAGGTTTTTCTACTCGATCCGCCTTCTCAAGACGAGACTTTACGTTGATTCATCCTTAAAAATCAACCGTACAAACTTCTAACTACTTTTGTCCTCCTGGAAATTACTTATTAAAGGAAAATAGCTCAAATATATGATGATCAAAGGTTTTAGGATTTTTATGCTTTGAACCATGCTGATTTAAGTTCATCAAAATTTATCATGCAAATTCGGTGTAGTCTCAAATTTTATATACAAATTTCTTATATCACCATGCTGGTTGTCATGAGTATTTATAACTAAAAGTAAGATTACTCTGATTTTTTGATAAGTTAGAACTATAATTTTGTGGAGCCAGAGTGCATTTTTACGGAATAAATCCACACTCTGGGATTGGTATTTAGAATAATCAAGTATATATACTTAATTGTTCCAGGTTTACAGTAAATAACCCAATTGACGACGGGCTTCAAACAAACTGATGGCGACACTTACGGAAAGATTCAAGCTGCGAACATGAGGTTCTGCCATTGGAATATAGAGAGTAGCATCACAATTTGAGAGAACTGTTGATGGTAAGCCGGTGGTTTCACTACCAAACAGCAACCAATCATCAGCTTGAAATTGAAAGCTGGCGTAATTAAAATTTCCCCTGACTGTAAAGCCTAAGCTTCTACCGCCACGTTCTTGATATGTGGCTTGAAAGGCTGCTAAGGATTCGTGATGGTGCAGTTTAACATAAGGCCAGTAATCTAAACCTGCTCTTTTGAGGTAGCGATCGCTGATTTCAAAACCCAAAGGTGCTACTAAATGTAATTCTGTACCTGTAGCTGCACAAGTACGGGCGATATTGCCTGTATTTGGGGGGATTTGTGGATAAACTAAAACAACCTGGGGCATTGTGCGTGGATTTACTTACTTTGTATTACTATATACTAAAATATTTTCAACTCTATCATTAGATAGAGTCCATTGATAGGTTTTATTAATAAATAGCAAATCATACCTAAAGATTAATTTTTTTAAACAAAAGATAGATTGGACTCAAACTCAAAGTGCTGAGTTTTGGGTAAGTTTCTTTGCCGCCTGTTGTTCAAGGCTTTGAAGCATCGGCATAGTCTTCGCTAACATGACTGCGACGAGATTGTAAAATTTTATGAATGACATGAAACACAAAGAAGTTTTGAGAGAGAAAAGATTTTTTGGGTTTCTCTCGCAAAATCTATCTTAAGGATGAAGACAGAAAATTTAAGCTACCAGAGGGGAACACAATTTCTTTTCTAGTTCAATTTCCCGTTCTTCAGTAGTCACAATAGCCTGAGTGATCACCGGCTGGGAGTCAAAACCAACTGAGTGGAGTTGCAACCATTGTTGGGCTTCATTCCCTTCACGGAGAATTTTCTGCAAAGGAGAAAGGAAACAGCTAAAACCATGTTGTTTAGCGATCGCCCAAATTTCTTGATATAGTTCAGCAATCCAATCTCTCGCCAAGATAGTTCTACCATCTTGCCAATGGGTCAATTGGGCATCGAGACTAGCAGTAGCTGCGGCGGCTTCGTTTCTAGAGGTGAGAGAAAGCAGTTCTTCAGGAGAAAACGTACTTTGAGTTAAAGGATCAAGGTGAGGATTTTCGATTAACTGCAACAAACGGGCTTCGAGGAAAGCTGCAATTGATAGTAAAGCAATCGGATCGGAAACCAAGTCACAAATGCGTAGTTCCAGGCGATTCAGGTCATGAGGACGGCGATCGCCATTTGGTCTGACTGAAGTCCACAAATGCCGGACATTTTGCATAGTTCCAGCTGCTATTTGTGCTTCCACCCATTGAATATGATGGGCGTGGCTGGTAAATAAAGGTACATGGGCGGGAGTCTGCGGAAACACAGCCCAACGGCTGGAATGATTACCGGTAGCATTGCCATCAAGGAAAGGAGAAGAAGCACTCAAAGCTAGGAATAAAGGGGCTTCTAAACGAATTAACCGACAAGCCCGCATTAATATTTCTGGGTCACTAATGCCGACATTAATATGAACACTGGCAGTAACGACTTTTGTCCCGTAGGTATGTTCAATGTAGTCATGATAAGGGTTATCGGGGTTAGAACGAAAAAAGCGATCGCTGCCACCCAAAGACAAAGTACTCCCAGGAATCAGAGTATAATTTCCCAAACTCTGGAGGTAAGTGCGTAACTTGCGCCGGGGA
Source organism: Nodularia sp. UHCC 0506 (assembly GCF_034931045.1). Classification (NCBI taxonomy): domain Bacteria; kingdom Bacillati; phylum Cyanobacteriota; class Cyanophyceae; order Nostocales; family Nodulariaceae; genus Nodularia; species Nodularia sp. UHCC 0506. The sequence goes on along the minus strand of NZ_JAYGHH010000025.1, from coordinate 61,704 downwards.
CGCAACAAAGCACACAATAAATTTTCATAACTACTCAATGGCTGGGTGATGTATTCCACATTGCGGCTATCTGGTTCCCGTACAAACCCATCCAAAGAAGCCACAATTTTGTCAGAGAGACCGACTATTTCACCTTGAGGCGTACCTGTATACATCTCAATCTCGAAGCCTTTTAATAGGACCACTTTGTTCTCCTCGCCTCTCCTAATCTAAGAATTGTATCGAATTAGACGAATTTCTGCATCTACATTTAAATTAACTTAAAATTTACAATTATTTAAGAATTAACGAACCACAGAGGCACAGAGAACACAGAGTTTAATTCTTCTCCTCTGCGCCTCTACGTGACACTAATCCATATTTAACTTTTCCTCTTCCTTAAAGGTTTACTTTGTGGTAAAATAAACTTATCGCGCGAATCATGCTCCTGAGCGATATTGAGACGGAGAAAATCTGCCCACACTTGCTCATTAAGTAAGCTTAAAGCAAATTCACGTTGAACAGATGCGATCGCTTTGATAACTTTCTGCCATCCTTGCTGTAACTCATCAATAAAAACTTCCTCACCAGAAAGCTGATTCAGCAGAGAAAGTGCAGTTGTGAAATTTATGGCATCATCGAGAATTTTTTGTAAATTTAAATCGTGAAATACGATATTCAGCCACACCGGGAGAAGTTCCAACCAGTTACTTGCTTCTATCTCCTGAAGTGCGACATTTTGCATACCCAAAGCCCCCCAAATGCACAAAGCTTCTACAGCTAATGGAAAATCGCGTTTTTCTAAAGCCAGCTTCCATTGTTTTTGGGCATGATTTTGGCAACCATCAGCCAGAAGTTGAGATGATTCTGCTACTTGCTGGGGAACAGTAACTTGATAAACAGATTCACCATTTGGTAAATATTCACCACCACATTTTACCCAATCAAAAAACCCATAAAAATGATTTTTTTTGTCAACTATAACTTCTTTAACATGAGAATTTCCTAATTTAAACACCTGTACAGAAGGTAAACCATCAGGCGTTTTCATAGCGTGGAGTTTTTTTTCTACTGCAACATTTTCTGGAGAAATTCCATATCCAATTAAAATCCAAACTCCGCCATTGGCTAACTTCTGTAATAAGGTCAAAAATTCTTTATTGAAAACAACCGTACTTAAATAAGGAGAGTAGATAATAATTTGGCGTTTTGCAGATTTTAAAACCTTTTGAAAAGCGGGAATAACTTCAGCATCACCTAACTTTAAAGCGTCTTGTCCAAGTTTTTGGAGTCTAGATTCTATTTCGTCATTTTTATAATTAAGAGTAGCTTCACGCTCTAACTTGATGGCTTCATGGGATAATTTGCATAAAGCTTGCCAAGGAATTTTACCTTTATCTTGCAGCACTTCCATCCGTTGGGAGGCTGATTCTAAAATTTGTTTACCGTTTCTAATTTGGATACTTAATTTCTCTTCCACAGCATCATAAATCACAAACAAATATATATTTTTCCAAATTATCTGCGCCGGGGCTATAACTTTACAGCTAGTAACTATTTTCCCGATTTCGGGAACATGAAAATCTAAACCTGACAACTGAATACATTTTTGCAACTTTTCAATTGATAAAGCAGATATATCATTAATCTTGCGGGCAATCTTGATAAATTCGGCTAAATCAGGTAAATTTAAAGGAGCATCATTGCATGGATCAGCATGAAATATCAGCTTTCCGTCTAAAGCATCGGAAACGGCATAGATTTGGATAGGGTAGGGAAGCTGTGGTACAGAACCTTGGGCGTAAAAATCACGTCCTTCATCTGTGACTGTAATTGGAGATGTTGCGGATAAAGTTTGTAAAGCTTGCAAATTTGCGGTGGTACTGCGAACAAATATAGAATCAAGTCCTAATATAGATGCTAATTCATCTTCTGTGGGTGGAGGTGAAAATTCAATTCCAGCCCGGATAATAAATTCTTCGAGGACGTTAAATTCGCGCGGTTCTTTAATAGATAATTCTACAGGAGTTTGATGTAAAGCATAACGAAATTCCCTAGCGGCTAAAACTGATAAATTTGGATTTTGGGCGGTAATTTCTTCTGCTAAATTTATGAGTTTGTCGTCAATAGGTTTAGCCGCAGCAGCGAGAAACATCAACGAAACCTCCTTGACTATTAACAGTATGAGAAATCTCTAAATACATACCTCCAACTTTCCCCCCTTGGCGGGTAAATAAATCGTGACACCCCACAATTACGAGTAATTCTTGGGCGCGAGAAAACGCCACATTTACTCGTTCTGGCTTTTTGGCAAAACCAACATCGCCTTGATGATTATTCCGTACCATACTTACTATTACTACAGGGCGTTCCATTCCCTGAAATCTATCAACAGTACCCGTGCGAATTTCCAAGGAAGGAAAAAGTTCAGGTTGTAAACGTTCTTCAATTCTTTTCAATTGTGCGCCATAGAATGTAATTACTGCAATTTCTTTTTTGGGTTCCCCTTGAGCAATTTTAGCAGCCCAAGTCTGCTCGAATTGCTGACAGAGGCGTTCAATTATATCAATTTCACGAATGTTAAAATAGGAAGTATTTTCCCGTTCTTCTTGGAATTCATCTTCTCTAGGAATTTTTACCCAAACAAGATGATGATTTTTTTGGATAATTTCCCCAGTTAAATTATGGGCGCGTTGGGTGTCAGGTTCTAAAAGTCCACATTCTAGTTTACCTTGATAGAATTGATTAATCGCTCCCATAATAAAGGGGTGCATTCTATATTGTGTATTCAGCATTTGTTTGATGCTTTTATCAGCAGCTTCAAACTGAATTTTAAATAATGATTCTTCTAAAAATTCCAGTTCTGATTTTGTACTTCCCAGAGATTGGGCAACTTCTTCAATTGTGCTAGTATCAAGCATGGGTGGTAATTGTCGATGGTCGCCTACTAAGACTAACTTTTTGCCTTTTAAAGCGGGGATGAGTAACTCTGGTGGAGTACATTTACTAACTTCATCGATGATGACGACATCAAAGGCTTTAAATTCTTGGGAAAAGTTGTAATTTGCAGCTTGTACGCAAGTAATACCGACGACGTTGGCGTTATCTAAATAAATGCGTCTTAAATCGTTGCGATCGCGCTCTGAGGGATTTTTCACTTTTGCAATCCAATCTTTGGTAAAATCTTGGTATCGGCTGAGATAAGTTTCTTCTTCAGTGAGTTGATTTTGCCAAGCATCAAACTGGTTTTTTATACTGCGTAGAAATTCCAGATTAAATACATCTGTATTGATATCTGCTGGGTGGAATTTATCAGGGATAGTTTGCCAGAAATTTTCCCACCAATTTCTTGATAAAATTAAATTTTCGGTTGGCTGTATCTGTGGTTGTTTATCTAATTTCTTGATTTGGGATTGGATTTTTTTGAGTTCTTTTTGAATTAGGGTATTTTCTTGCTCTATAATTGTGACTTGCTCATCTAAGGAATTTTTGATGTTTTCTAAGACTGGGAAAGGTGTAATTGAGGAAATTAAACTTTCCAAATTGCTGAGATGAGATACCCCAGCCTTTACCTGAGTTGCAAATTCCGAAGAATGTTCCCAAATTTTTGATTGGGTTGTCAGATATTCTGTAACTAAAGCCCGTAATTTATCCGGGACATTTTGTTGCTGCTTGAGTAATTGTAAAATCTGGATAACTTGTTCTAGTTTAATATTAGCCGCTTCAATTTGAGAAGACGTAGCAGATATTTGTGCTTGAGTAGTTCTCTGTTTCTCAAGTTCAATCAATTGCTGTTGAAAAGACTTAAGCTGTTGTTCAGTTTCCGCTTTAACTCGTGCGATACATTGACGCGCATTGGCGAGGATGTTGGCGAGTAAATCTTCACTTACTTGTTTGAGAGTAGAGTCAAGATTATTTAACTCCCAGGCTTTACCATAGGTTTTGTGCATCCTGATTAAAAATAACTGTGTATTTTCCACCAGTAATTTACGCTGATTTGGGTTGAGGAGTTGATAATTTTTGAACTCTTCATAGATTTTACGCCATTGAGTGCGATCGCTTGCAGATAGCACAATGGGAATTTGACTAAAATTTTGCTCTAAAAAGTAACTAAAATTATATTGTTTACCAATTCTATCAACAAACCCCCCTTCTGTTTCATATATCAAAGCCTTGTCTAAAGCTTTCCAGTCTGGTAAATGTATTTGATATTTTTTAGGTAATATAGTCAACTTTAATTGATTAGCAAACATCAACAAACCCAGTGGCAATTGTACCAACTCTTCTGTTAATACTTGTCCTGATTGCTGGCATTCCTTAACTAGCTGATACAATACCATAGATGCAGTAGACTTCCATTCTTTAATAGCCGCAATTACATAATCAATTTCTCTTTTTCGATTTTGCCAACCTTGAATTGTCTGTTGTAAAATTTGCCGTGTAGTGATAAATTCCTGTTCATCTATTTCTGGCTGATTCAAATCATGAGAATTTTTGGGGATAGCCGATACCGCTTCTGCAACTTCCGACATTACCAAAATGGCATCTTGGGCATAATCGAATGCTATTTTAAAATCAGCAATTTTATCAGCTACACTTTCACGCAACCAAACAGCCAACCCAAAAGCACCATAAGTAGGACGAATTAAACCTAATTCATCAGTCCATTTGATAGCTTCCCGAACATGGGTTAAAAGTTCTTGGACGACAATACTATTTTCTGTATAAGGCTGAAGATAGGGGAGACAATTTGTGACTTCTGGCGCTTCCCAATTAATATGCGGTGCATTTTGCAGGAGATAATCTAAACCTAACTGAATTGATGCAACTTGATTTTTCTGAATTAAACCTTCCTGATAAATTGCTGCTTTAATTTTACAGTCTGCTGCTAAAATTTCCTTTTCTTGATTTAATTGAATTTGTTGCTGATTTAGCTCTGCTTCTAAGTTAAAATAATCTGTAAAACGTGGTAAAGCTGCCAATAATTCTCCCAAAAATCTTACATTTTCCAGGCGTTTATCCAAACTACTTTCACAGTCAGTCGCCGTATTTTCCAACCAAGTCCCAATAACTTGGTCTTCTAAAAATGGTTGTCCTTCCTCCCCGACTCTTTCAGCACGTCCTTTGCGAACAGCCCGAATAACAGGGTTGTGAACTAACCGACTCAAAGCATTATCCACAGCTAAATTAGCTTGAGAAGCAATGAGAGTCCGTCCACCCCGCATGGCTATTTGATAACAAATTTCAGCAATTACTGTAGTTTTACCAGTTCCTGGCGGTCCTTGAATCAGAACTAAATCCTCTGAAGATAAAACCTTTTCCACTGCTGTTTTTTGTCCAGCATTAGCAGCAGATAATAATAAATCATCCGCTTTAAGTTCCACAGTTTTTTTCATCCGTCTAGCTTGGGAAGGGTCGAATAAAAAGTTGCCCAAATAAGGATTTTGAGTTTGTCCGTGTTTTAATTGTTCTAAAGCTTCCTTCTTCCGCCGAACTTGTTGAATATCCCCTGCTGCATCAAAAAATAAAAATCCCTTCACTGGTGGCTGATAACGTTGTGTAGCGATATATTCAGCCAATTCTCGTTCTACTTTCACTTTAATTAAACAATTTTTCGGGTCAACTTTCTCAATTGAACCAAACTTAGGAATTTTATGAGTAAATTTTCCCATTGGAACAGTTTCCGAAAGTTTCACTTCTTGATTCTTAGAACGTTTCACCCGTTCCCAAAAACTAGAGACATTTAAATAATTTTGTTCAGAACCATCTAAAGTAGCTGAATTTACATCTATCTCAAAAGTAATTTGTCTGGTATGATTTCCATGATCATGACCCACAAAAGCCACACAAAACTGACGTGCCTTGGCGATATTTTCCTCAACTTGTAAAAATGCCTTCCAAGCTTGCAATTGTGCCTCAGTCGGTATATGATCACCACAAACTGGCATCTTTTCCACACGTGCCAATGCTGCCTTCGGAATACCTAAACGATGTTTATCATGAGGTAAGAGACGCAAAGCAAAAGGCACAGAATAACCATCAGCGTGTCCCTGTGAAACTTGTAATAAACGAGTAGATAAAACCTTTAAACCGCCACGTCCATCTTCTTGAATAGCTGCGATTAACCCTAAAGTCTTACCTTGCTTTGCCAAAGTCACAGGTAAAGGAAAATCATCTCTATCCGTAGCAATTGTTAACTGCCAAATTTCCTCATTTTGATGTTTACCCGCACCTTGACGACGCACATAAAACAGATAAACATGATCACCCAATAAATCTATTATCTCATCCTGCGCCACTGCTCCAACACATTTATAGCTCCAGTCTTGGAAATTACGATTGTGAGAAAAAGTGGGCATAGATACTCTTAAAATTACTGATATGGGGTGAGACAATAAACTTTAGCTATTGAGGAAGAAGTAAAGAACCGCAGATAAACACAGATAAAGATATATAATATTTCATCATAAAACCACGTTAAATTTATTCTTGCTTCCTTCTTTCCTTATTTCTTTGTGTACTACAGCCCTTGCGGGCATCGCTGCGCGCGTGCGTCCTTTGCGGTTAGTTACTCATATATAGTGTAGCCATTAAAGAAGAAATAAAAAACTACAGAATAAAACCGCGCTGAAATCTCTTCTTCCCTCTTCCTCTGCGCCTCTGCGTGAAAATCACTTATAACCCATACTGATGATAAACCTGACTAGCCGCCCGATGCAGCAAAGAATGTCGCCAAACCAGAGACTTCATATCATCAGCGTACCCCCCACCAATCACACAAGCCACAGGATAACCAGCAGCCACACAGGTACTTAAAACCTGCATTTCCCGGCGAAAAATCCCCGTATCACTCAAAGCCAACTTTCCCAAGCGATCGCCTATGTGAACATCTACCCCAGCATCGTATAATACTAAATCAGGCTGGACAGCCCCTAACAAATCTGGTAAATAATTCGCCAAAGTTTGTAAATAAGCATCATCCTCCATACCCACCATCAGAGGAACATCCAAATCACTAACTTGTTTAGTACCCGGAAAATTCACCTCACAGTGCATCGAAAAAGTAAAAACACTCTCATCACCTTGAAAAATGAAAGCCGTACCATCACCTTGATGCACATCCAAATCCACAATCAGAATTTTTTGTACAAGCCCCAATTTTTGTAACACTCGACAAGCGATCGCTAAATCGTTGAAAATACAAAAACCAGAACCATAACTAGGAAAAGCATGATGAGTACCACCCGCAGTATTACAAGCTAACCCTTGACTGAGTGCCATCTGAGCCGTAAGTATTGTACCACCAACCGCTACACAGGTACGATTTACCAAACCTGGACTCCAAGGTAAGCCAATTCGACGCTGTGCTTTAGATTCTAGACTTCCCTCACAGTAAGCTTTAACGTACTCTGGAGTATGCACCAACTCAATTAATTCCAGGGGTGGGCGTTTGGGGGTGTGAAATTGTTCTGTTTGCGCTACACCCTCAGCTAAAAGTAATTCATAGAGTTGTCTGAATTTGGACATCGGGAAACGATGCCCGACTGGTAATGGTGCAATATAATCTGGATGGTAAATAATTGGTAATTCCATAATATTTATTGTTAACCATAATCTGATTCCACAATTACTAGGCAGAGTAAAGCGTGGGGAAACAAGGTAAAATCTAGCAATAATGGCAATGATTCAAATAAATGCCTGAAATTTTGCACTCAAAATCTAAAACCGAAAATTAATGATACAGCAATGGATTGTACCAATAGCATTTATTTTAATTGGCTTGCTATCTGGGCTAATTGGTGAAAAAATTATCTTTAAAAAACTGAGGAAATTTGTTAATCAACAAGAAATTCCAGGGGGTGAAATAATATTTCAAGCCTTACACCGCATGACATTTCTGTGGTTTTTGCTAGGAGGTTTTTCCGGTGCAATTGTTTATTCATCCCTTAAGATTAATGATGACCTTAAAATCCTCCTACAGAAAATAATTACCGCCATATTTCTTTACTCAGTCACCTTAGTCTTAGCAAGATTAACTGCTGGTTTTCTAAATTTATTTATCCATAGAACAAAAGGAGTACCCGCATCATTAATTTCTAACTTAGCGAAGATAGCTGTTTTAATTTTAGGAACACTGGCACTATTACAAACAGTAGGTGTAGAAGTTACACCCATAGTCACAACTTTAGGAGTTGGTGGTTTAGCCGTTGGCTTGGCGCTTCAAGATACACTAGCAAATTTATTTTCTGGTTTTTATCTCCTAATTTCTCAACAAGTCAGAACTGGAGATTATGTTAAATTAGATAATGGATATGAAGGTTACGTCACAGATATTACTTGGCGAAATACAACTATTCAAGAACTTAAAAATAATATCATCATTGTACCTAATTCTCGCCTGGCATCGGCGATTTTTACCAACTATCACCTACCAGCCAAAGCCATTACTTTAACAATGGATGTAGGTGTCGGTTACGATAGTGATTTAGAACAAGTTGAAAGAGTGACTGTAGAAGTTGCCAAAGATGTTATGCAAGAAATTGCCCCAGAATTGATGGAATTTGAACCTAATATTAGATTTCATACTTTTAATGATTCTAGTATAGATTTTAAATTATATATGCGAGTAAATGAATATTTTGACCAGCGCATTGCTAGGCATTTGTTTATCAAGAAATTACATAAACGCTATCAACAAGAAGGCATTCAAATTCCCTTTCCTGTCAGAGATGTTTATGTGCAGAATAATGGGGCCGAAAGTTCAAATCTTGATTTAACTTAATAGTCAACTAGATACCCGACTTCTTCAATAAATCGGGTACCTGAATCAATAATACTTCTGTCGTTGCCGGAAATTTGCTACTGATTCGACTAAGCCTAAACCAATGAAATTGGTCAGCATGGCTGAACGACCGTAACTCATCCAAGGTAAGGGAATTCCCGCTACAGGAGCTAAACCAACAGTCATACTCACGTTAATCATTAACTGAAACACAATCATTGATAAAACACCAATAGCTAACAATGAGCCAAAATTATCTTTGGCAGTTTGAGCTATACGCAATAGGCGAAAGCAAATTAAGCAGAAGATAAACAGCACAACTAAACAACCAACAAAACCAAATTCTTCACCCACGGCGGAGAAAATAAAGTCTGTATGTTGTTCAGGGACAAAATTTAATTGGGTCATTGGGCCTTTAAACAAACCCCATCCCCAAACTTCACCAGCACCTATAGCAATGCGAGATTGGTGTTGGTGATACCCAACGCCTAAAATGTCGTATCCAGGTTTGAGAAAGACAGTCAAGCGGTCTTTTTGATAATCCCTTAATATATGGTTCCAGGCAAAAACTCCTAATTCACCACATAAGAAATTCAGCGCTGATGCACCAATACCACTGAGGCCAAATCTACGCCAAGGGAGAGTTTGCCAACCCAAAATGCCCATAGCGATTACCCAAATTAATCCTAAAAGTCCGAAAGATATTTCATGAAATGAAAATATCGGTGCTGACAAAGGCCAACTGATACTAAAAAGAATGGCAGAAATGATCGGTGAAATCATCAGTATCAACCAGCCAGGATGAGCATTTGCCCAGTACAACATTCCTAAGACGACTGCACCAAATACCAAGGATGTTGCCAAATCTGGCTGCAAAAATACCAATGCCCAAGGAATAGCCGTTATTCCTAAAGCCCGAAATACACTTTCGAGAGTGGAAGCTGTACGTTTGTGTAAAATAGCCGCTAAGGTAATAATGATTCCGATTTTGGCAAATTCCGAAGGCTGCACGTTGAAACCACCAATAGTAATCCATCGCTGCGCCCCATTTGCGGTAGTGCCAATAATCATCACACCAATCAGGCTGATATTCGTTAAGGCGTATGTTATCCAATGCCACTGAATCAGATTTTCATAGTGGGTACGAGCTAACAACAACGCTATCAAAGCGCCGATTCCAGCCACCAGCCAGTGCGCCCACCAGTCAGACACTGGTTGTGTTAGTTCTGTACTCATAATCATCAGTCCACCAAATGCACTCAGACCAATTGTCAGAAACAATAGTAGCCAATCCATTTGTTGCCAAGGCTTAAACCAATATTTCCAGTGAGCTTTGGGGCGCGAACGTTTTAATAACATTGTGCGATTGCAGATTTTAAATTTATTTACCACCACATATCTGTATTCCCAGGCTATCACCCAGGAATCAGACGGAAACTACAAATTGATTATGTTAGGGCTGCAACTGATATTTTACCTGCAATATTGAGTGCGATCGCTTTTAATGCTTTGGCTGAAGCTGAATCAGGGTCAGCAACCACTATTGGCACACCGCTATCACCACCAACTCTCGCAGAAATCTCTAATGGAATGCACCCCAGTAAAGGCACACCCAACTCAGCTGCCGTTTTGGAACCACCACCAGAACCAAAGATGTCATACTGCTTATCTGGCATATCTGGGGGAATAAAGTAGCTCATATTTTCCACTATTCCCAAAACTGGGACATTCATTTGCTGGAACATCCGCAAACCTTTACGTGAATCTAACAGGGCAACATTTTGAGGTGTAGTAACAATTACTGCCCCTGACATTGGTACTGCTTGGGTTAAAGTTAATTGAGCGTCACCAGTTCCCGGTGGCATATCCACAATTAAATAATCCAGTTCTCCCCACTCCACTTGATAGAGAAACTGCCGAATTACACCATTTAACATTGGCCCTCGCCAAATTACCGGTTGATCTCGGTCAATCAAAAAGCCCATTGAAACTAATTTGACACCGTGATTAAACGCAGGTTCAAGAATATCACCTTTGTCTGTAGAACGGACAACAATTTCCGCATCAGCCAGCCCCAGCATAGTGGGGTCGTTGGGGCCGTAAATATCAGCATCCAGTAAACCCACCTTAGCCCCTGTTTGTGCTAAAGCCACAGCTACATTAACTGCAACTGTGCTTTTACCAACACCACCTTTACCACTGGAAACAGCTAAAATATTTTTCACCCCAGTAATTCCAGTCCGGTCAGGTAAACTTTTCTGTTGGGGTGTTTCTGCTGTCACATCTACCTTTACCTCTGTAACGCCGGGTAGCTTGTTTACAGCTTTTTTACAATCTTCAACAATAAATTCCCGTAAGGGGCAAGCGGGTGTCGTTAACACCAAAGTGAAGCTAACCTTGCCAGCTTCAATTTTGACGTTACGAATCATATTCAGTTCCACTAAACTCTTGCGGAGTTCTGGGTCTTCTACTGGTCGCAAAATATCTAAGACTGAGCCGGAATCGAGAACATCGTACATACTTTTTTCACTGTTACTGCCGTAACAAAATTTAAGAAAGTTTTATTATCATCTACCATGATCTTAACTTTCTTTGGAACTCAGTAGTCATTGGTCATTAGTCATTGGGAAGTTAGCCTCTTCTCCCCCCTGCACCCTGCCCCCTGCCTCTTCTCCCCCCTGCACCCTGCACCCTGCCCCCCTGCCTCTTCTCCCCCCACTCCCCACTACCTAAAAAAGTGCTTTCTTCTTTCCTGGCACTGTTTGCAATGCGGTGTTTTCTACATACTCTACTAAAGAACGTGCCACACGGTCTGCATAAGGGCGGGATAATGACCAAATCAGGGGCGATAGCCAACCCCGGAGGGTGACTGAATAAGATAAACAAGTTCCACACACTGTGGACTCGACTCGGTAAGTCACCCGTTCTTCTATTCCAGGAATCGCCATGACCCGAATACTTAACATTTCGTTAGGTTTCACACGTTCTACAAAAATTCTGATGGGAATGGGTGAAAACCTTGTTACCGCTTGGTAAATCAATCCGGGTTTGGGTACTAATCCATAGGGAACATTGGTACTTTTGAGCAGTGGATGCCAGGAAACGTCTGTTAAGTCAACTACCTTTAGCCACATTTCATCGACTGAAGCCGAACTAATTTCTCGATAGGTATTGACCAAAGAAGCGCAAAACCGACGATGTTTGCGGTGGATGTATTTGGATAACCAACTTCGCATCTGCCTAATCCTCCTCGCTATGCACTTGCCGATAACTCTGGTATGGTGAGTACCCTGGATTACAATACCTGATCAATGTCTCAAAGTAGAGACTTGCTAACTCTACGGTGTACACGATAGCTTGCTAACTAGACTAATTAGCCAGAGTTTGGTATTGATACCAGAATGTTTACATCAAGAAGTACAAATAAAATTCAGTCAATATACAAGCCTATACGCATTTGAGGGAAAATAACTTTAGTCATACCCATTCATGACGGAAATGCTCACAACTAAGAAAAAAGTAAATTAGGCAAATTCAGCCTGATTATTCGTTTTTATCACCCACAAATGTTTAAATTAATTAATTTGTGGCTTTTTGAAAAATTGTAATTTAGGTTCGGGAATCTATGTTGACCAACTCGCAAACGCCAACTGTAGAAACAACACCATCCAAGTTTTTACCTGGAACTGACTCTCAGCCCAGAGTCAGTCAGTTTATGAAACAGCTACAAGACGAAATTACCGATAAATTGGCAGCACTAGATGGTGTAGGTAAGTTTCACGAAGATAGTTGGGAACGTCCAGAAGGAGGTGGCGGGCGATCGCGTGTGCTGCGTGATGGGGCAGTATTTGAACAAGCTGGTGTAAATTTTTCTGAAGTTTGGGGTTCTCAGTTACCCCCCTCAATTTTAGCCCAACGTCCAGAAGCCGCAGGACATGGGTTTTATGCTACGGGTACTTCTTTGGTGCTACATCCACGCAATCCTTATGTCCCTACAGTTCACCTGAATTACCGCTATTTTGAAGCGGGGCCAGTCTGGTGGTTTGGTGGTGGTGCTGATTTGACACCTTATTATCCCTTTGCTGAGGATGCCAAGCATTTTCACAACACACTTAAGCAGGCTTGCGACCAACATCACCCAGAGTATTACCCAGTGTTTAAGCGCTGGTGTGATGAATATTTTTACTTGAAGCATCGGGACGAAAACCGGGGTGTTGGTGGTCTATTTTTGGATTACCAAGATGGCCAGGGTCAGTTATATCGCGGTTCTGATTCCAAGGGAGAGGCAGCTATTTATAGTCACGAAGTGGGCGTACCAGCACCCCGCACTTGGGAAGATTTATTTGCTTTGGTGCAAGATTGTGGTAGAGCATTTTTGCCTGCATACACGCCCATTGTGGAACGGCGACGAGGAACTGAATATGGCGATCGCGAACGGAATTTCCAACTGTATCGTCGCGGTAGGTATGTAGAATTTAATTTGGTTTATGACCGAGGCACAATTTTTGGACTCCAAACCAACGGACGCACAGAATCTATTTTGATGTCTTTACCGCCTTTAGTGCGTTGGGAGTACGGTTATCAGCCAGAACCCAACACTCCAGAAGCCGAGTTGTATGAAACCTTTCTCAAACCTCAAGATTGGGTAAATTGGACACCAAGTGCTTAAAAGCTACTCATCAGTGTTGTGGTAAGTTAAACTACTAAATGTCACCGATGGGGCATCACTGGGACCTAAGGCCAAAACTCAGAAAATATCCACCGTGATCGGCAAAGCCGCGCCAGAGGCAATCGCAGGAGTTCTGAGTAATTCAATCCTTTGAGCGATTAGCATTGTCCTAAGCGATATGACTACGGCTATACATTTAAATTAGTGCCACGGGGAGGCTTAGTGATTCAAATAGAACAAACCACCTATACAACCCAAGACGACAATACCGTTATTGTCTTAACACCATCAGGACGCTTAGACATTACCACGGCTTGGCAATTTCGTCTAAAGTTACAGGAATGTATTTCCAAACTCAGTCGCCATGTTGTTGTGAATCTCGGTCAGGTAAATTTTATTGATAGTTCCGGTCTTACGTCTTTGGTGGCGGGGATGCGTGATGCTGATAAAGTTAAGGGCAGTTTCCGCATTTGCAATGTACATCCAGAAGCAAAACTTGTATTTGAGGTGACAATGATGGATACAGTCTTTGAAATCTTTGAAACCCAAGAGGAAGCTTTAGAAGGTGTACCCCGTAGTATAGCCAGCTGAGTGCTGAATGGGTAAGGGCGGGTTGAAGCAGTGAATCTGTGGTTTGTCGAAATCTTTAGTAAACCCGCCCGGACACCGAGTGCTGAGTTTTGAGTTTTAATGATTCGTCCGACTACCATGGCGTTAAAAGATCGGCCATACAGGCATATACGTAAAGTTATCCACCTGTGGGATGTGGGTGTCAGCATCTTCGCTCTCCCCGCTCCCTGCCCCCTTCTCTTCTGCCTCTTCAGTGGACTTCAATATTGTTCTCGCCTGGTGTAGCGATAAGGCCCTAAAATTGCTCCCCAGGTTGCTTTCCCAGTATCCGAGTCAATTCCTTGGTCGTAGCTGTTAAATTCTGCGTCTGTGGCTTCAAATCCCAAGGAAACTTGGACAATTTTGTTGAGATAAGTAAAGCAGCAACGACTATTTGGTGGTTGAGTAGCAGTAAACTTATATTTGTTTGCAGCTAGTGTTTGTTGGCTAACTGTGAGAATGCAGCCTGGTAGTAAATCTAATTGATCTGCGGTCAATGTTTTAAGCAAAGCCGGATTGTCTCCTGCACCACTGAAGGCACTGGGATCTTTAAACATATAATATTGTACCTGCAAGGGTGTATCAGAGCCGCTCCCTGGCATTAATCGCATAATTCGCTGGCGATAGGGATGGTCTAAATTGACAATATTAGCTTGCTCGGCAAACAAGGTGATACTGTCTTCTGTAAACAGATTTACTGGTCTTTGCCAAAGATGGAGATGGACAAACCAAACGGAATCTGCCAAAGCTTGTTCTCGATTATCAAACTTACCGGCTAAATACTTACCCAGAGTAATTAAATTTGGCGCAAAACTCATAGATGACACTGATCGGAAACCTGAACTTGGCAAACTAGCCTTTAAGCGACAAAATATAATAACGTCGCCCTTAACATTCTTAACATTTTATTTGTGAATAACGTCCGTACTGTTTCAGATACAAAACGAGCTTTTTACTCCCTGCACACCCGGCCAATTAACACAATTTATCGTCGGGTAGTAGAAGAGTTGATGGTAGAAATGCATCTACTATCAGTCAATAGCGGTTTTACCTACAATCCAATTTATGCCTTGGGTGTCGTCACAAGTTTTGACCGCTTTATGGAAGGCTACCTGCCAGAACAGGATCAGGAATCAATTTTCCAGTCCTTATGTCAGGCTTTAGAGCAAGATCCGCAACGCTACCGCCAGGATGCTGAACGGCTACAAACTTTGGCTCAACACCTACCAGTAAGTGATTTAATTGACTGGTTAAGCCAAACCACTCATTTAGATCGCGATCCTGATTTGCAGGTACAATTGCAAGCGATCGCTAACAATCCTGAGTTTAAATACAGCCGCTTATTTGCTGTTGGTTTATTCACGTTGTTAGAACAGTCTGATCCAGAATTAGTCAAGGATGACAAGCGACGGACTGAGGCATTCAAAGCTATTGCGACTGGCTTACATCTATCTGACGAAAAACTCAGCAAGGATTTAGAACTATACAGTTCTAACCTAGAAAAGATGGCTCAAGCGCTCATAGTTATGGCAGATATGCTCTCGGCTGACCGCAAAAAACGTGAACAGCGTCAACAACAAACAAGTAATACAGTTGCTCCCCCAACTGAATAATGCGTAATTGATAACTCGTAATTCGTAATTGTTATCGACGGAAGAAATTTAATTTTTTCCATAAATAGATTGAGGAGTTGTCACCTGAATTAATTACGAATTACGAACTACGAATTAGCAATTATTTACACACCTAGTAATTTGTAAATCAGGCTGTTGATAATAGTTAGGGCAAAAGCTCCTAGTACAGCACTCCAGATCCCAAAACGTAGGCGGAACCCCTCCACTAACCAAGCTGCAAGACTAAAACACACAACAGCAATCATAAATGTGAAAATGCTGGATAGCAAATCAAAGGTCAGCAAGTTTGGTAATGTAAATATGAGGCTTAAAACTGGTCTCACTATTGCTGTGATAATACCGAGAACTGCCGCCGATAAAAAGGCTTTTTGTGGAGAGTCAACTTCAACTCCAAAGGGCAGCTTACTAATAATTAACAAGCTGATAGATGTTACTACCCAAACAATTAAAAGCGTCACAATATTCATGCCACAAACCTTGAAACGCGAACGGTGATTGGCGCTAAATTACTAAGTCCGGCTATCAAGAAATTTTTGAAGCTTAACCAATTATTTATAAAATTAACAGATATTTTTATCTAAACAGAATTTATTCGGGATATCTTTAGCTTTAGCTTAAATCAGTTATAGCAAAGTGCTGAGTGCTGAGTGCTGAGTTCTGAGTAGAAACCAAGTTAGCTCAAGGCTTTTAGCAATCAACAATGTCCTAACTTATATGCGTAGTGCTATATCAGTTATCAGTTGTCAGTTGTCAGTAGAAGATGAAACAAGGGAAGATAAAAATTCCCCTTGCTCATCTATCCTCAACGTTAAGGCGCAGGAGTTGTTTCAGGTGTTACAGGCACTTGAGGTGCTAGTTCGTTGGGTAACGCTGGTGGAGACATGAAATCAGGATTCACCCCAGGAACTGATGTAGGTAATCCTCCTGGACTCATGGGAAAATTAGGTGGATTAAATGAGTCGTTGGGTAGTTGAGATGGGCCTGGTATAATTCCTAAAGATACGCGATCGCCACCTACTTGCCGCATCAAGTCTAATATTTCAATCACATCGTTGTAGGTTGCTGTTCGTGATGCGTTTAGCACCAGAGTTCCACCGGGGTTGGTTTGAAGATATTGACGTAAGCTTTGTGCTAATTGATCTCGTTGTACAGGCTGTTTCTCTACATAAAGATCACCTACATCATCAATAGTGACAATTTGAATAGCACTTTGTGACATGATACCAGAAACTGTACTGGTACTAGCTTTGGGCAAATCAATATTAATTGCCTGTTGTCGAGTAAATTGCAAAGCTGCTAACAAAAAAAACGTCAGAATACAAAAAACGACATCAATTAAGGGGAGGATTTGAATTTGTGTTTCTTCAACGGGAGTTTGCAGATTAACTTTCATTGTTTCACATTACGCCTGGTTCAAGTATGGAATTCTTAACTATTTCTCAGGATCTACAGGATCTAAGGAATCAGGTGTATTCATTGGTTCAGGAGGTTTAGGAAACAGTTTTTTCTCTCGCTTGCGGGGAGGATCAGTACTTTCTCGTGAAGCTTCCCCCACGATGACTGCGGCAATTTTGTCATAGTCAGGTGGAGACTGACGATATAACAATTCCATTTCGTTGCCCGCCTTGCGAAAAATTTTAACTTGGTCAACTACAAAACTTTGAAATAAGCGATAGAATACTAAACTGATAATTGCAACTATCAATCCAGTAGCGGTACTGATTAAAGATTCACCAATACCTGTCGTGACACCGGCTGTAGACTCAGTTCCCAAATCGCCAATCCGAATTGAACGCAAGGACTGGATTAAACCCAGAACCGTACCCAGCAATCCCAACAGAGGTGAGAGGGCAATGATGGCTTCTAAAAGCTTCTCACCCCGGCGCATTCCCGCTAATTCATCTTCGGCGGTGGATTCCAATGCTAGTCGAAAGGTTTCCGGATCACGTTTCGGGTAGCTTAAGGGTGCATAAAGAAACCGCCCCACAGGTTGATGGCTGGCACTTCTGGCAATATCCGCAGCTACTTCCCAACTCTCCTGGGCAGCTTTGAGGACACGATCTACTATTTCCTTTTCTTGAGTCATGATTCGCAACCAGAACCACAGACGCTCGAAAATCACACTTATAGACAGAACTGACAAAACAAGCAGGGGCCACATTGCAGGGCCGCCTTTTTCAAACAAATCTAAAATATCCACTGGTTAGGTTTCCTCCCTCCGTTTCTACAACAACAATCCCAAAACATTTTAATTCTAAAGATTAATGCATAATTACCATATTCTTATACAAAATCGTTCGCCAGATATTTAATGAGAAATAAACAGTGGTGTTTTCCATACTACTGAGGAAGTGTCAATTTAGACAGCAGCTAATGCCAGAACTCAATAGGATTCAGTTCAGGCTGAAAGTCTTGTAAATTAGACATTGTTACCAAGAATGAAAATTAAAGGTGGTGCATTTTTTGGCTTTCTGATTTGTGTCTCCTAATATACAAAGCTATGATTTGCCCAAAGCCAGGGCGATCGCTAACACCCAAACTCCATAAAAATACCAATCCTCATGGGTGCAAAGGTAAATAAATAGGATTGTTTACAGTCCTAAATAAATAATATGATTAATTTGACAATTGATTCCCCAAAACTAAAAATAAAACTAGCTCATAAATAATTATATTTAACACCTTTTTTTCAACAGATCAGCCATTCATATCATCAAAAATCATTATTTTTGTTAGCTAATTATATTAGCATATTTCACTGAATTTAAATAATAATTTAATAGTTGTATATATTTAAATATTCTAATCTTAAATTAAACATTTTACGAGAACTAAAAATGAGCGAACTCTTTAATCAACTAGTAAGAGTCTATGCAGAACAAACTGTTGAATTTCCTCAACTTAAAGAAATCACTCTTACTCAATGGCTTCTAGAATCTGCTAGAGGAACAAGTATTCTGGCTGTCGAGCATCTGAATTTTGGCGGTTTGAAATGGCGAGAGGAAATGAAATTATTTGCCACACCAGTAGAGTATAAAGCCCATGATGGTATAGAGAAGTATTGTAAATTTGAAAGTTTAGATAAATTTATTCAAGGTTACTGGCATTTTTTAGATCGTCCACCCTATAAAGGATGGCGTGACCATGTAGATTCGGCTGAAAAATTTATTGGCTTTATTGCTCCAATTTATGCAAATGACAGTAATTATATTTCCAAAATATTGAATTTACTGACTGAAGGAAAACAACTTTTAGCAGCTGCTGGACATATAAATCATCACCATCCAGGAACCGCAGAACCTGTTAGTAAACCAGCAATAAAAGCCTTTATCCAAAGCCCTAATTATAGCAGTCGCAATGGTGACAAAATTGATACAATTATCCTTCACTACACCACCGCAGGAACTTCACAAAGCACTATCAATCATTTTACAGATTCTACATCAAGAGTCTCTGCCCACTACCTCATTGATAAAAATGGCGACATTTATCAAATGGTCAAAGATGCAGATAAAGCTTGGCACGCTGTCCATGCCAATGGTAGCAGTATTGGGATTGAACACGTTGCTAAAATAGGAGAGCAATTAACAGCAGAACAAGAAAAATCATCAATTAATCTCATTCAGTGGTTGATGACGGAATATAAAATTCCCAAGGAAAATATTAAAGCGCATAAAGAAATTCTTGCAACTTCTTGTCCAGGCAATATTTTTGGTGATGATAGTAACGATGGCAATTTACCGAAATTTAAAGCATGGGTTGCCAAAAACTTTTCAATTGATGTCATACCGGACTCAGTACCATTAAGTCATAGTGAACCGGAAATTTATATTGTGCAACCTGGCGATACTCTTTCAGCTATAGCTACTCGCCATGATATATCTTTAGATCAGCTACTAAAGCTTAACCGTAACATTCAAAATCCTAATTTTATTTCCCCTGGGCAAAGAATTATTCTTACCTGGGTGAATGGAGATGCTGGTTTACTTAATCCCACTAGTCCGGCGTTAAATCTTCCTATTACTATTGCCGAGTATCAACTTAATCCCAGTAATTATCAAGTTTTCTCTCACCCGCTTTTGGGTAACATCACGATTACGGGCGGTTATATGGAACCTAAAGGTCATGCTCTCAAAGGAGAACTAAAAGCTGTTTTCTTAGATCATAAATTAAAAGTCCTTCCCCCATCCAATCGTAATATTGGGATTGATTATGTTGTGGCTGACCGAAAAGTGAAGGCTTGGTATGGGGGAACTGTCACAAAACAAGGTAGAGAAGGTGGTTATGGAAGGCGGGTTCACATTCAACTAGATGTTAGTTATGAGTTTGGTGGCAAAAAATATCAAGTTTATCAAGCATTCGCACACTTACAAGAAATTTTGGTTCGTGTTGGGCAAGTTGTCAAACAAGGTGATCAAATTGCCGTCATGGGAGGTTCAGGTGCTAATTCAAATAATGACTATCCGCTTCATGTGGACTTTAGTACTTACCTTTTTATTCATGGCAGGTTGGTGCAACTAAATCCCCAAGCTTTAGATAGGCAATTAGCTTAGGTTGCAATTTCGGTTGATGAAAAATTAGGGAATGCTTGATTTAGCAAAGCCGGATTTTTTGTCCCTTCGTTCACTAAAAAGGGCAATAAAGCACCACCTCCAATCACAGCAGTATCTACAATATTAATGGGGGTAATCTTTAAAAGATTTCTTAGTGGTGGCATAGCTACAGCTAAAAGTTGGATGGCAAAAGAACCTATAATGGCAGCATTTAAGTAAGAATTATTGGGTAGTTTTTCTTGACTAAATATGCTGTGATTTTCGGAACGACAGCTAATAGTGTGCAGTAGTTGTGCCGTTATTAGGGTCATACAAGCAACTGTGCTGGCGCGCGCCCCAATGCCATATCTGAGGAGGGCATAGCTATATGCTGCTAAGGTACTGACAGAGATTGTGGCTGACTCAAAAATAATTCTACCAAAGTCAGAATCTTTGATGATTGGTTCATGAGGATTGCGGGGTGGTTGACTTAATACGTCAGGTTCTGGTGCTTCCATAGCTAGGGATAAACCAGGGAAAATATCAGTAACTAAATTTAGCCACAGCAGTTGAATTGCATTTAAGGGTTCACCTAAACCAGCAGCTGTAGCGGTGGTCATCACCATGATTTCGCTGAGGTTGGTGGACAGGAGGAAATGCACAGATTTTCTAATGTTGTTATAGATAGTCCGCCCCCGACTGACAGCAATAATCATGGTTTCTAGTCGGTCATCTTCCAGAACAATATCTGCAACTTCACGCGCCACATCGGTTCCCCCTTTACCCATTGCAACACCCACTTGTGCAGCCTTCAGTGCTGGTGCATCATTAATTCCATCCCCGGTCATGGCCACGACTTTTCCGGCTGCTTGTAAAGCCTGGACTATTTGCAGTTTATTACTAGGACTGATGCGGGCAAAAACGTTCACTTTGTCGCTGACTGTTGTTAGTGCCTCTGGGGTGAGATGATCAAGGTTAGTAGCATCGAGAATTTCTAATTGGTCATTTCGACTCAATTCTAATTCTTGCGCGATCGCATAAGCAGTGGAACTTTGATCTCCGGTCATCATCACTGTATCAATTCCAGCTTGATGAAACTCCCCAATCAATTTTTTCGCCCCAATTCTGATCGGGTCTGTCATCGCCACTAAACCCAGCCAAATCAGGTTTGTTTCATGATTATTGCCGTTGTGATCATGATTAATCTGGCTGTAGGCTACCCCTAAGACTCGCAGTGCTTTTCCAGCCAAATTTTCGTTTTCTCTGGCGATCGCTTGCTTGTTTTCTGCTGTTAAAGGCACTATTTGTCCATTTTGCAGCCTCCATTGACATATTTGAATCATTTCGGCGGGATTACCTTTAACTGCAATCAATTTGTGGTGATTGTCAATCTCATGAATTGTACTCATGAGGTTACGGTTTTCACTTCGCAGGTTAGTTTCTATCAGTGCATACTTTTGTCTGAGTTGTATGACATCCACCCCAGCACTAATTGCCAAATTAATCAAAGCATTTTCCGTGGACGAACCTGTAACCACATACTCACCATTCTGCTGTTGACTGACTTCACTTTCGTTGCAAAGAACCGATATATGAATCAGCTTTAACAGTTCATTATTGGCGTAAGGGTTAATATTTTCTGACCCGACTGTGATTTGTTGGGTGATTGTCCAGATTTCCACCACTAACATTTTATTTTCGGTAATTGTCCCAGTTTTATCCAAGCAAATTGTCTGTACAGAACCCAAAGCTTCTACCGCACTGAGACTGCGAACGAGGACATTATTTTTCCTCATCTCACGGATACCTAAAGCTAGAGTTGTAGTCGCAATTGTGGGTAAACCTTCGGGAACCGCAGCTACTGCGAGGGAGATAGATGATTGCATCATTGTCAATAAACCATATCCCCGCAGCACTCCTAAACCAAAGACAAAACCGCAAATTCCCATACCGACTAAAACTAGTTGACTTCCCACTTGATCTAGTTGTCTTTCTAAGGGAGTTTCTATAGAGGTGGATTCATTCACCAGTTGTTGGATTTTGCCCATTTCTGTAAATTTACCTGTGGCTACAACCACAGCCAATCCTTGACCGCTAGTAACAAAAGTCCCTTTATAAACCATATTCAAACGGTCAGCTAAGGGGATATTTTCACCAGACACAGGCGCAGTAGTTTTTGTAGTCGGAATACTTTCGCCAGTTAAAGGAGATTCGTCTACACTCAAGTTATCCGTTTCAATGAGTCTGGCATCTGCTGCTATATAACTACCAGGTTTGAGAAATAAAACGTCTCCTACAACCACATTTTCTGTAGGAATTTCCACCTGCTGATTTTCTCTAACTACCCAAGTTAATATTTGTTCCCGATTTTGGAGAGATTGAATTATTCTTGCTGATTGGCTTTCTGTGATGTATCCAATAGCTGCATTTAAACCAACAACACCCATAATTACCACAGCATCGACCACACCACCAGTAATAATGGCAATTCCTGCCGCCGCCCCCAGTAAAGCCACTGGCAGAGATTTAAATTGGTCAATTAAAATATTTCCAGGGGAACGGGTTGGTATTGTCGATAAAACGTTAGAACCGTACTTAGTCAGATTTATTGTGGCAAACTCACTAGATAATCCTGATATTTTGGAAGTATTAAATGTATCTATAACTCTATCTGCTGTCATTGAATGCCAATTAGCTATTTTTTGGTCTTGGGCATTGTTAACAGCTAATTTCTGAGGTTTTAAAGATTTCGATGGTTTTTGTGTTGGAGATAAACTAGAAATTTTCTGATAATCTTTTACAGCTTGGTCAATAAGTAAGCCGATGTGATACCAGCTATTTTCAGGTTTAAAATAAACTAGAATATTACTCGTTAATGAATTAGCAGAAACAGACAATATTTCTGGGTAACTTGCAAGCGATCGCTCCAAATATCTTTCTAAGGATAGTGAACGAAAAAGTCGATGAACTTTGTATCTAGCTCTCCCTTTAACTCTCATGTGTATTGCTTGAATCACAGCAATTTTTGCTCCTGTAATGCCCCTAATTATAATTTATACGCTCAACTATTATTATAGTTACCAGATTCTATCAGATGAATAAGTCTACCATTAAGACTTGCAAAGCCCCACTATTACTATAGGATATTTACCTAATATTTGGGTAAGCCTACTAACTTTAATTCTTCCTCATTATTAAGTTTTGCGAAGCACTCAAAAGCAAGCCATGCTAATATATACTAAGTAATTTCTTTAAATCGCATCTCCTGATTTAACAATTTTCAGATAGCAAATAAACTCAATTTTATAGGCACTAAAATTAAAAGTTTGTAGTGAAGACTTTAGTCCTCTCTTTTATCTTCATTCCTAGTACCTCTATAGGTATACGTCAACAAAAAAAATCAAGTAAAATTCCATCTAGAGACGCAGGTAATTAGTCATAAAAATAATTAACACTGAAAACAAGCTTGACTATAACCATCCTAAACAAAAAGATTAAAGTAAATGACAACCTCTACACACCACGAACAACAAATC
The DNA here is from genome assembly GCF_034931045.1 of Nodularia sp. UHCC 0506. NCBI lineage: Bacteria > Bacillati > Cyanobacteriota > Cyanophyceae > Nostocales > Nodulariaceae > Nodularia > Nodularia sp. UHCC 0506. Next base: position 37,963 of record NZ_JAYGHH010000025.1, on the reverse strand, counting down.
CAAAAGCTGCGCGAACTAATTGCAGATATTAACTGTGGGATGTTAACCACAATTGATCAAAATGGTTCATTGCACAGTTGTCCCATGTACAAAAGTGGCGACATTAACTCCGAAAATGCTATCTGGTTCTTTACCTCAGCCAATACTCAAAAAGTGAATGATATTAAACGCAATCACCAGGTAAATGTTAGTTTCACTTCACCTAATCAGCAGCAATATATTTCCGTATCAGGTACAGCAGAACTAATTAAAGACCGTAACAAAATGCAAGCACAATGGCAACCAGAACTTCAAACTTGGCTACCCAAAGGACTAGAAGAACCCGACTTAGTTTTACTCAAAGTGAATATTCACAAAGTTGATTATTGGGATAGTCCATCAAGTATTCACCCCCAAACCATATAAATCCATATTCACCACAACGGCGGCTGAAAAATACTATTTATGCCTTTGTTGTGGCAATATACTCTTGTGCAGCAGCCATTGGTGTTGTTTGTTTACCAACGAGCTTTGTATCATTGGGCTGTACTTGCAGTTGCTTTTAGCCCTAATGGAAAGATCATAGTCAGTGGTGGTCAGGATAAAACTATTAAGGTTTGGAAATTTGACTAAATTCCCTGGCATAGCGTCCCATCAGTTCTACAGCTTCTAAGACGTGACCTTTCATAGCTGCTAGTACTTCAGTTTTACTCGCCCTTGGTGGCAATCCTAGTAATTGATCAAGGGCGTAAAGTTTAAAAAAGTAGCGATGAGTTCCATTAGGTGGACAGGGGCCACCATAACCCAATTCATTAAAGTCATTTACCCCTTGCACACCACCATGAGGTAAATGAGGTTCTTTTGTGATTCCTTCTGGTAGGTGGCGTAGATTTGCGGGTAAGTCGTAAACTACCCAGTGCGTGAAAGTTTCTTTGGGAGCATCAGGGTCTTCCATTAGCAATGTAAAACTCACTGTACCTGCGGGTGGACTATCCCAAGCTAGGGGAGGGGCAATATTTTCGCCATCGCAGGTGTATTTGAAGGGAATTGTACTGCAGATAAAAAAAGCTAGGCTTTGAAGTTCCATAAGGGATGAATAATTCAGTTTTTTTGGTTGCGTTGGGCTGCACCTTGGGGATGAGGATTTTCTATGTGTTGGTTTAAACTTTGGGCCATCTCCACGGCGACAATAATTAATTGCTGTTCCATGCCCCCACTACTGCCCTCATCACTGATTTTTGGGTAAATATGGGGGTTGGATAGCATGGCGGCTAACAGTTGCGATGCAGTTTGTTTGAGTTCATTAACTTGTGAGTTCACAGGCTTATTCTCTCCAGCCTAATGGGGGTTCAATCATGGTCTGTTCAGATTTACCAGCCCGAACACCTGGCTTATCAACAATTTTGACGGTGCTGGCTTGGGGGCCTTCTTCGCCTTCTACAAAGGAAAAATGCACGGCTGTTCCAATTTCTAAGCGGTCAAAGTTATGATGTAACACGCTATTACGGTGGAAGTAGATTTCATGACCGTCCAAAGTTTTTAAGAAGCCATAGCCCCTATCTTTAAACAGTTTGGTGACAAGTGCTTTTGTTTCTTCGGCTTCTTCTTGATGTTGAGGGCGCTGGCTTTCATGTTGTCGTTCGTTGAGTTTGACTAGTTGCTGACGAGCTGCATTAAAAGCTTCCCGAATTACTGCATCTAAAGGGTCGTATTGGTTACTTTCAGCCGGATTTCTTTCTGCCACCAGTTCGTGACCGGGGGGTACAGTCATATCAATCCGCACACGGTAAGGTGAACCACTGCGGGGGCGATCATGTACCTTTTCAATGGATATATGGCAGCTATTTATGCGATCGCAAACATTCTCTAGTTTGGCGATTTTCTCATGAATTAGGTGATCAATCGCATTTGTTTTCTCGACATTGCGATAAGTAATTTCTGGTGGTACTTTCATATTTTTGTCAAATTTCAACTAGCCTACGTGAAAAAATTACGCCAAAGCTTGTCTAGGTAAGAGATAATGGTTGATAATTGTTTTGAGCTTTTGCCAGCAGATCACGAACTTGATCATCTGTAGTTTGGGGAAAGTCTTCGTACCATAAACCAACACTATAAAAGGGGTCGGGTGTGGCAGCGCAGACAATTTCATTCACGGCAACTTGCAACTCTTGACAAGTGGCGCTTGTAGCTACGGGTACACCAATGACAATTTTCGCGGGGTGTTGTCGCCGCACAGATGCTACAGCCGCCCACATAGTTGCACCTGTGGCTAAACCATCATCTACCAAGATGACTATGCGTTCTTCTAAATCAGGGAATGGGCGATCGCCTCGATAAAGAAGTTCCCGACGTTCTAATTCTCGTTCTTCTTGCGCCGCTACTCTGGCAATTGTTTCCTCGGAAATATTCACTAAGTTGACAATATGTTCATTAATAATCCGGACTCCGCCGGAAGCGATCGCACCCATTGCCAATTCTTCTTGCTCAGGCACACCTAGTTTACGCACTACAAGCACATCTAAGGGAACATTTAAGGCTTTAGCCACTTCAAAGGCGACGGGTACACCACCCCTGGGTAGACCTAATACAATGACATCTGAACGATTAGTATAATCTGCTAATTCCCCGGCTAAAATTTGACCTGCTATTGTGCGATTTTTGAATAGCATGGTATCACTCTCCTGGTATTTTTCTGCTGAAATGAGGTTTTATCGATTAACACGCAACTGAGATGGACGTGATTCTGCACCTGTCTTATAAATTCATCATGGGGCATTTTCTTCCAGATATATTTTCAGTGCCTAACTGGTGATGGTGACTAATACCAGTCATCAAGTCTTGCTACTGTTTCTAAATTGATCATAGAAAGCTATACATTGCCTGACCTCTGACTAACGAGGCGACATCATCAATGCACTGATCTATCTAATGGAGGAAAAGCGACAAAGGGCAGGGTTATAAAAAAATTAATAACCCCCGACCGGAAAAATTTAGCTACGCTGATTTTCACAATCGGGGGAGTTCCTATTTTAAAATTTTGTGGGAAAATGGGAGCGAGGAAATTTGCGATTTTTAACTCCTAACTCCCATAATTCTACGGACGCTCTTCAATTACACGGTCGATTAAACCGTATTCTTTGGCTTCAGCAGCAGACATGAAAAAGTCACGATCCATATCTTTTTCAATCTTAGATATGTCCTGACCAGTCTTTTCAGCATAAATACCGTTAAGCTGATGACGAATCCGCAGAATTTCTCTGGCTTCAATTTCGATATCGCTGGCTTGTCCACGAGTACCGCCAGAGGGCTGGTGAATCATAATCCGAGAATGGGGCAGTGCCATTCTTTTACCCTTGCTGCCGGCTGCTAACAGGAATGAACCCATTGAGGCGGCTAAACCGACGCAAATTGTCACCACATCTGATTTGATGTGTTGCATGGTGTCAAAAATCGCCATGCCGGATGTCACCATCCCACCGGGGGAATTTATGTATAAATAAATATCCTTACCTGGATCATCTGAATCCAGATACAGCATGACAGCAATAATTTGGTTAGCAATTTCATCATCAACATCTCGCCCCAGGAAAATAATCCGTTCCCGGTAAAGGCGATCGTAGATACTAATCCAATCTGTATATTGTCCTCCGGGCATCCGGTAAGGAACTTTAGGAACACCTATAGGCATCTTTGTTACTCCGCTTGTAATTAATTGGGGATATAAGCAAGTTCTTTACTCAGAACTCAGCACTCAGCACTCAGCACTCAGAACTCAGAACTCAGAACTCAGCACTCAGCACTCACTAGAGAACACTGGCAGGTAATGGGGGATTGGCGAGTTCTTCTTTCTCAAAAACTCGGTCAATCAAACCGTAGTCCCTGGCTTCATAAGGAGTCATGTATAACAAACGATCCATGTCTTTGGTAATTTTTTCTGGTGCTTGTCCTGTGGTATGACCCAGAATATCTACCAAGGAAGTTTTGTTGATCAGAACTTCCCTAGCCCGAATTTGAATATCCGTTGCTTGACCTTGGGCGTAGCTCTTCGGTTGATGCAGGATAATAGAGGAGTGGGGCAAACTGGCGCGACAACCTTTTGTACCAGCACTGAGTAGCATCGCGGCCATACCCATTGCCGAACCAATACAAATAGTGTGGATGGGAGGCTTGATGTATTTCATCGTGTCATAGATGGCGAAGGCTTCGGTTTCAAAGCCAATGGGTTCACCACTGTAGCCAGAAGTCCCCGTTGAGTTAATGTAGATTTTGATGGGTTTTTCGGGGTCGTCGGACTGTAAATAAAGCAATTCGGCGATAATTAATTCTGTCACTGCCGGCACTAATGGCATTCCCAGATAGACAATTCGTTCCTTCATTAATAAGGAAGGTAAATCTGGCGGCGGTGTCCGGTAAAAACTATCACCTTGGTAGGGGGCTTGCACAGCCTTGATGGGGGAATTGTCCATAGCAACTGATCGCCTGAAAGTATGCCGTTAACTGTAATACATCCTAACGCGATGCTAACCTACATCAAGTGTGGATTTCTCGCTAATTGGTCATTAGTCATTGGTCATTGGGAAGTTACCGTCTTCTCCCCCCTGCACCCTGCACCCTGCCCCCCTGCCTCTTCTCCCTTCCTCTCTAATTTTTCCGTAGTGCTGACGTGGCGTTTTGAAGTTATTTATATAAATATGCTCAATAGGAATTTTCGGTTATGAAGGTCAATTTGCAGCCTACCTTGAATGATGGTAATTTGGACGCGCATCAATCGAGCAGTCAACGTCAGTTGGCAATATCAATTTCGGCGATCGCGGAAATTCAAGACCGCAATATTCCCCTGAATTTATGTTTAATTCTCGATCATAGTGGTTCGATGCACGGGCGGCCTTTAGAAACTGTGAAGCAAGCCGCTATTGGTCTGGTAGATAAACTTAAGCCTGGCGATCGCCTCAGTGTTGTAGCTTTTGATCACCGTGCCAAAGTCTTAGTCCCTAATCAAAGCATCGCCAACCCAGAAAGAATTAAAAAACAAATTAACAGCCTCACCGCCGACGGTGGGACAGCAATTGATGAAGGTTTACGTTTGGGAATTGAGGAATTAGCCAAGGGAAAAAAAGAAACTGTTTCTCAAGCCTTTTTATTAACTGATGGCGAAAATGAACACGGTGATAATCAACGTTGTTTGAAGTTTGCTCAACTGGCCACTGGCTATAATTTGACGTTGAACACGTTAGGATTTGGTGACAAATGGAATCAGGATGTTTTAGAAAAAATCGCTGATGCTGGCTTAGGTAGTCTGTCCCACATTCAAAAACCGGAACAAGCAGCAGACGAGTTTAATCGCCTGTTCAGCCGCATCCAAACGGTGGCATTAACCAATGCCTATTTACTCATGTCTTTAAAACCTCATATCCGCCTGGCAGAACTCAAACCCATTGCCCAGGTTGCCCCAGACACCATTGAGTTACCCATACAGCAAGAAGCAGATGGACGCTTCGCGGTGCGTTTAGGAGATTTAATGAAAGATTCAGAACGAGTGATATTGGCTAATATTTATCTGGGACAGTTGCCAGAAGGTAAACAGGCGATCGCTAATGTCCAAATTCGCTACGATGACCCGGCTCAAAATCAAATGGGTTTATTTACAGAAAATATCCCAGTCTATGCCAATGTGAGTGGGGTTTACCAACCACAGATAGATACTCGTGTGCAGAAGTCTATTTTGGCCTTAGCCAAGTACCGCCAAACCCAGTTAGCTGAAGCAAAATTGCAACAAGGCGATCGCGCCGGTGCAGCAACAATGCTCCAAACTGCGGCAAAAACTGCTTTGCAAATGGGGGATCAAGGTGCGGCGACGGTGTTACAAACTTCCGCCACGCAACTCCAATCTGGTGGTGACTTATCTGATAGCGATCGCAAGAAAACCAGAATTGTCTCAAAAACCGTGTTGCAAGATACTCCTCACCAATGAAAGTTCAACTGCTCTGTGCCTTAAATGATACTAATGTTGATGCGGCTCAATCGAGCAACCAACGTCAACTATCTATTTCCATTTCTGCACTCGCTGGTGAATTTGATCAACATTTGCCACTCAATTTATGCTTAATTTTAGATAAGAGTGGTTCCATGCATGGTCAACCTATCACCACAGTCATTCAGGCTGTAGAGCAAGTATTAGATCGGCTACAGCCAAGTGATGGCGAAACACCCACCTCCGGCGACCGCATTTCGGTTGTAGCCTTTGCCGGGGAAGCAGAAGTGATTATCCCTAACCAGAAAGTCCAAGACCTCGAAGGTATTAAAGCCCAGATTAAAAAGAAACTCAAGGCTAGTGGTGGGACGGCAATTGCTGAAGGTTTACAACTAGGAATCACAGAACTGATGAAAGGGACAAAAGGTGCAGTTTCCCAAGCCTTTTTACTCACAGATGGTCATGGTGAAAGCAGTTTACGGATTTGGAAATTTGAAATTGGCAAAGATGACAATAAGCGCTGTCTAGAATTTGCCCACAAAGCAACTAAAATCAACCTGACGATCAATACTTTGGGTTTTGGTAATGATTGGAACCAGAATCTATTAGAAAAAATTGCTGATGCCGGTGGTGGCACTCTAGCCCACATTGAGCGTCCTGAACAAGCATTAGACCAGTTTCGCCATTTATTGCGGCGCATCCAGTCTGTGAGGCTCACCAATGCCTACCTGTTGCTATCTTTTATTCCTGATGTCCGTCTAGCAGAATTTAAACCCATTGCCCAAGTTGCCCCAGACACCATTGAGTTACCAGTGGAAACAGAAATTCACGGAGGCTTTGCCGTGCGTTTGGGTGATTTAATGCAAGATATGGAACGAGTGGTTCTGGCTAATATTTATCTGGGACAATTACCAGAAGGTAAACAGGTAATTGGACATTTACAAATTCGCTACGATGATCCATCCGTGAATCAACAAGGATTAGTTTCACCAATGGTAGCGATATACGCAGATGTGGTCAAGCCCTATCGACCTGCACCCAATCCCTCAGTGCAGCAGTCTATTTTGACATTAGCTAAGTATCGACAAACTCAGTTAGCCGAAACAAAATTACAACAAGGCGATCGCGCCGGTGCAGCGACAATGTTACAAACAGCTGCTAAAACCGCCTTACAAATAGGAGATCAAGGTGCAGCCACAGTGTTGCAAACTTCCGCTACACGTCTGCAAGCTGGGGAACAACTTTCGGAAGCAGACCTCAAAAAAACGAGGATGGTATCAAAGACTGTTTTACAAGATTCCTAAGCGTAGGGTGGGCATACTTCGGCAAGCTCAGTACAAGTCTTGCCTGCCCTTTAAATGAAAAATCATCCAAATCTTTTGGATTCATCATCTAGTTATTATTTATTCTGACTACACCAGTTACCATTTTTTTCCAACTTCACCCTAAACAAAATCGGTGCAGATTGACTACACCGATTGCACAATTTAACTCTAATTGCACCTGACATTTACCTCACGCTAATGCCGAAGCTTGAGGTTTAGCAAAAATCATTCGTCCGGCGGATGTTTGCAAAGCACTCGTAACTACTACTCTGAGTTCACCACCGACATAATTACTACCTTCCTCGACCACAACCATTGTGCCATCGTCTAGGTAGCCCACTCCTTGACTGGGTTCTTTACCTTCTTTGAGAATTTTTAGGTCAAGATTATCACCAGGCAAGTAAGTAGAACGCACAGCATTAACTAAGTCATTGACATTCAAAACGGGTACTTTCTGCACACTGGCTACTTTCGATAAATTGTAATCATTAGTCAGCAGTGTCCCGTTGATTTCTTGGGCAAACCGGACTAATTTGGCATCGACCGTGGCAGTATCTTCGTAATCAACGGGGTTAATCAAGATGCGGTCTGGATAATCTTTTTTTATCCGGTTGAGAATCTCTAATCCCCGCCGTCCCCGTACTCGCTTTTGGTCTTTACTGGCATCGGCTACTTGCTGCAATTCCTGCAAGACAAACTGTGGGACTAAAATTTGTCCTTCTAGAAATCCGGTTTCTAGTAAGGCTTCAATGCGACCATCAATAATGCAACTGGTATCTAAAACTTTGGTATTGGCAGGTTTTAGTGTTCCTTCCACTACCATTGTCTCTACAGTGTTGGGATTAATGAACCGCAATAAACCCCGTCCGTGGGTATCGGCCAAATTCATCCCTGTAACCGCCAGTAAAATACTGCCGACAACTGCCACCAGTGGCTTAATAAAGCCAAAATCTGTTGGGATAGGTAGCAAGAATAATGGGGCCAGCATTAAGTTAGCTAACAGTAGCCCAATTACCAAGCCAATGGCACGAGTTAAAATCATTTCTAGAGGCATTTCTCGGACTTGTGCTTCTAAGCGTCGATATGACGTTTGGAAACTCAGCCCGACTGCACCGCCAAGAATAGCGGCAAAGACGGCAACAACTAAGCGTAAAGCTTCTAAATTTGTTACCGTGTCTAGGGAACCATCGGGTAGTAGTTCAATGCTATAGAACCCTATTCCCGCAGCAGCTAGGATGAATGAGATAATGATAATGGCATCAAGCATAGTTTTGTTGTTTTCCTGCGATTGTTTGACCCTATAAAGTCAAGTATTTTTCATCGGTAAGAGAGATTAATCAATATTGACTTACACTAGGCGTTGAAGCAGGGAATATCTGCAAATATTATAACTAAAGTGTTTTCTCTTAATATTTTTCATTATTTTGTTGTAAAACGATAAATTTTTGGCAAAAAACTGCTTGTTTTCGCTGTTTTGAATTTTTAGTTAAATTAATTAATTCTTTCTCATAATGAGTCAAAAAGTTAATATTTCGGGTGTTCCCAGTTCTGCATATGTCCATATTCCCTTTTGCAGACGGCGGTGTTTTTATTGTGATTTCCCGGTTTCTGTGGTGGGCGATCGCCTGCGGGGTGAAACATCTGGTACTATCTCTCAATATGTAGAGGTGCTATGCCAAGAAATTACCATGACGGCTGCATCTGGTGAACCTCTGAAAACAATTTTTTTTGGTGGTGGGACTCCTTCTTTACTATCTATAGAACAGTTACAACGGATATTGGCAACCCTAGAAAAACATTTTGGGATTGCTGCTGGTGCAGAAATTTCTATGGAAGTAGACCCAGGTACGTTTGATTTAGCACATTTATCTGGCTATGGTAGCGTTGGCGTAAATCGGGTAAGTTTGGGTGTACAAGCGTTTCAACAGGAATTATTGCAGCTTGCGGGGCGATCGCACTCTGTTGTAGATATTCTCACATCTGTGGACTTAATTCACCAAGTAGAAATAGCCGAATTTAGCTTAGACCTCATCTCAGGTTTGCCGCATCAGTCTTTGGAACAATGGCAGGATTCTTTAAAGCAGGCAGTAACGTTAATGCCTACTCACATATCTATCTATGACCTTACCATAGAAGCTGGGACGGCTTTTGGTCGTTACTACAAACCAGGGGATCAGCCTTTACCCACGGATGAAACCACGGTCAAAATGTACGAAACAGCACAGCAAGTTTTGACAAGTGCTGGTTATGAACATTACGAAATTTCTAATTATGCTCGTCCTGGGCATCAATGTCAGCATAATCGAGTCTATTGGGAAAACCGCCCTTATTATGCTTTTGGCATGGGTGCTGCGAGTTATATCAAGGGCAAGCGCTTTACTCGTCCACGCAAAACTCAGGAGTATTACCAGTGGGTGAAAGCTGGGGGTGTAATTGATTGCGAAGTGACTCCACCAGAAGAGGTATTATTAGAAACTTTAATGTTGGGGTTGCGGTTGGCTGAGGGTGTGAGTTTGGCAATGTTGGCACAGAAGTTTGGGGAAGGGAAGGTAAAAGAGATTCACCAATGTTTACAGCCTTATTTAGAAAAGGGTTGGGCGGAAGTGGTTGGGGAAAGGTTGCGTTTATCTGATCCCCAAGGGTTTTTGTTTTCTAATGTGGTTTTGGCTGATTTGTTTGAAAAGTTGGGATAACTAACGACCTTTCCTCGCTAAGGATCAGATCCCCGACTTCTTCAAGAAGTCGGGGATCTATATAATACTGATATGCTGATATTTTTCAATTATTTGATTCTGGAAAAAAATCGGCTGATAAAATTTCTGTTAAGCTGTAACAACAAGTTTGCGGAAATAAAGATAAACCTGTTGCTTTTTCGGCGCTGATGGTAGCCAACGGATAAACTTTGTCTATAATTTCGGTAAGATGGGATTGAAGACTAGGATTTTCTTGCAGCAGTTGTTCTAAACGTAGACGTTGTTCTTTGATGGTTAATTGCCAACTGCGGGAACGGAGATTAGGCTGAAATTGCCATTTAAGTAAGTGCATAATTAGTATTTCTAATCTACTGGCTAATTGTCGTTTTTCAGACCGTCCCATATCTTCGATTTCTTCAGCAATTTTTAGCCAATCTAATTGATGTATTTGTCTTTGTCTCAACAGATGCGCTTGTTGTTGTGTCCAAGCATAAAAATCATTTTCATGGCTGGTTGGGTTCATAGTTTTTCACTGAATTTTATGGCGTTTCCTCCTCTGTTTGGGTACAAATATATATATCTGACTTGGGAGGACTTAACTTTTTAGCCATTGTTTACAAATACAAATAAGTAGGTCAACCTAATTAAACATAAAACCTTGACGATATAGATCCCCGACTTCTTCAAGAAGTCGGGGATCTGGGTATTACGTTTTTTAAGTTTGAGGTACTTACCACTTGATTAAATGACTAGGATTATGTATTATGTTAATTACTCATCCAAAAATAAAAAAAATATTTGATCGCGCCAAGCGCGAGACGGTAAGAAGGGAAAAGAAAATAGTGTAGAGGGCAAGAGGGAAAGAGTCTAAAGGGCTACTGAGTCCATGCAGCAGCACACGCAACCCGAAAACCGACATTGAAGTTGCTGTTGCCCGCAAGACCGTAGTCGCGACACGCCGAACGGCAAATAGCAGGATTGTTGAACCAAGAACCACCGCGCAGCATACGTTTTTGATTATCAATTAACCAAGCGCTTCCGTCTGCGGGTGCATTATTATAATTTTTGTGCCACTCATCCTGACACCATTCCCATATATTACCACACATATCATATAAACCAAAGGGGTTGGCAGGAAATTTTCCCACATCGGTTGTTTGCCCTCGATATTCACCTTTTGGTGCAGAACCATAAGTGGATTTTCCGTCGTAATTAGCCAAGTCTGTGGTAATTGTCTCACCAAAATAAAACGGCGTAGTTGTTCCCGCCCGACAAGCATATTCCCATTCAGCTTCACTGGGTAAGCGATAGGTTTTTCCAGTCTTTTGAGATAGTCGGGCGCAAAACTCAACTGCATCATTCCAAGAAACATATTCAACAGGTCGATTAGCACCTTTAAAACAAGATGGGTCGGATTTTAAATCAATCTTCACTTTATCAAAAGCGGCAACTGCTGCCCATTGCGCTTGAGTAACAGGAAATTTCCCCATAAAAAAGGGTTGAATGGTGACGCTGTGCTGGGGACTTTCAGAGTCACGTCGTTTTGGCTCATTTTCTGGCGAACCCATGAGAAATGTACCCCCAGGAATTGCCACCATATCTATAACTACACCATTACCCAAGTCTTCTGTAAAAAACTCGGCGCGTCCCCGACGGCGGTTGATATCATAGCTTTTCCCTATCCCTAAAAAACCTTGACTTGTTACCGTTATGGTAGCCGTTTCAAATTCAAAAGGCTGAGTTTGAATACTTGCGGGAGAAGGAGGTTTAGATGATTCTCTTTCTCGTTGTTTTTGAAGTAATCTTTCCGCTTGTTGTCGGCGTAATTTTTCCTCTTGTTGTCTTTGATATTCAATTCTTTCCTGTTGTTCTTTTTCTCTTAATCTTTGCTCTTCCTGTTGCTGGCGTTCATATTCTACTTGCTTTGGCGCAAATATTCGTTGTTCAATTGATGCTACATCTTCATTCTTTAGTCCTAAATCTTGCTGAAACTTTTTCAACCCATTACGGACAAACTCATCTGGAGGATACCCAACTTTAACTGCCTGAGATAATTCCTGTTCATAACGGTAGAGTTTAGCCTCATATTCAGTTCTTTCTTGTTTTTCTTGGCGTAATCTTTGGGCTTCCTTTTGCTGGATCTGATATTTCGCTTCTTTTGGGGCTAAAACGCGTTGTTCAATTGTCTTTATATCTTGATCTCGCAGATTCAAGATATTTTGTAAGCGTTTTAAACTCTTGCGGTGTTTGTTGCTGAGTGGATATTCTGTAATCTGCTGTAACGCTTGCTCATAACGTTGCAATTTTTCCTGGCGTTTACGATAAGGTTCCAGCACCTCAAACTCAATTCCATTAGCCTCGTCAAGAGTTAATCCCAACTGATTCCACAACTCATCAAGATAAAAGCGATTAATTTCAGAAATTTCTCCTTCATCTTCAAAGGCAATAATATCAAATTCCTGGCGATACTTCAGCTTGGGGTCATCTTTGGGCGACTTCGCCAGAAAAATCCGATAACCGTCTTTATGGGGATACAATTCTGGTGTCATAGCGGGGGATGCTTCTTGCACCTTGCTTTTCGCATACTGATGCAACTCATCTACTGCAATCAAACCATCCCCATCTTGATCTGCTGCACCTGTCGATATCCCTTCTACCAGATAATGGGTATAAATCGAAAGGTCTAAACCATCAGACTCAAACGCGTATTGTGTGGAGGTGGAAGCTGTGAGAATTGCCCTTCCTTCACCTCCTAAGTACTGTTGCAGGTCAATAGCACCACTATCTTTAGCTGTCAAACCCTTGGCAAAAGCACCACTAAAGCAGCAATCTAAAATGACTACTAGTCGCTTAGACTTGCTTTGGTTCATCCAATCATGTACACTTTTGGCTGCTACGGCTGTGGGGAGGACTAATTTTCCTTGATTTTTCTGGGTTATGGAAGTAGAGAAGTAAAAATCACCATTTTCGACTGTCACGCCATGACCGGAAAAGTAAAAAAGCACCAAGTCATCTTTTTGACGATTGGCGTACAAATGATAAATAGCATTTTCCATGTCTTGCCGTTGGGGATTTTTCAGCACTGTGACATCCCCTTCTGCAAAACCACCTCTTTCTGAATCTACCAAAACTCGCTGCATTGCCTCAACATCATTCACAGCGTTGGGTAGCCGTGCTAATCCTGGCTGATATTCACTAATTCCTATCAGTAGTGCTATTTTCTTCGCCATCTTAGCTGTTTGATGTATTGTTCAAAAAATCCTGTGCTTTTTGGATAGCAAATTCAAATTCTTCTCGACTGCTGGCTTCTAGGTTGAGTTCTCTGCCATCAGGGGCTTTCAGCACCATTCTAATGGGTTTGTTGCCGAGGCGATCGCTCAAAAAAACAAACACAGTTTTGATATTAGCAACGTTAACTTGTGCATTTAACAACCCCAACAAAAAGCCGCCTAAAGCTTTCGTATCCTTGGGTGCGTTTTCCACTGCGACTAAATCGGCATCTTCTACCCCGTCCACATCTCTTAACTGCGGGAGCAAATTTTGGACTTCTGCTTGCAAATCCTCATCGTCTAAACCCAGTTCAGTTAGAGAAATTATCACCTGAACGTTAGATGTATTTACCATATTAATCGCTTAAATATAACTTATAGTCATTTCAAACGATTGTATCAGTTATTCTGGGTATTTTACGCAATATTCAGGGATAAAACGCTCATTTTGCACCGTAAATAGCCTGGCGATTGGAATATTGCTATCGCAACGCCAAGGGCGAACGCGGCTATACAAACAAAGAAATTTGGCAAGGTGGTTACGCCTATGTCCCAGTTTCAAAAACTGATTCTCTCATTGATGAAAATACCTCAACCTCTTTATCTGCTGGACTCCAAGCTGTGCAAGACATAATTACCTCTCACCCTTGCAAAATCAGCGATCGCACAGTATATGTCAAGATGAAAATATAAGAAAATATAAAATCGCCAGAATCTCACGGCAAAACATGGGTAGTATTTGGGAAATTGATTTTTACTCTCGTCCAATTTTGGACGAAAAACAGAAAAAAGTTTGGGAAGTCTTAGTTTGTGAAAGTCCCTCGGATATCAGCACAAAACCGGACTCTTTGTTCCGTTATGCCCAGTATTGCCCCAGTACTGAGGTAAATTCGGGTTGGTTGCGTCGGGCTTTACAAGAAGCAATTGAGAAGGCAGGGGAAGCACCAATCAGAATCCGCTTTTTCCGCCGTCAAATGAGCAATATGATTACTAAAGCTTGCCAGGATGTGGGTATCCCTGCCCAACCTAGCCGCCGGATTTTAGTTCTGAATCAATGGTTAAAGCAACGAATGAAGGAAGTTTATCCTCAAGAACCAGGGTATCAAGGCGGAACTAATCTTTCGGTGCGCTTAGATAGCCCCTTACCCCAACGTTTACCAGATGCTTTGGAAGGTAAGCAGTGGGCATTTGTCAGCCTACAAGCAGCTGAATTTGCTGATATGTCAGAGTGGGAAATTGGCTTTGGTGAAGCTTTTCCTCTAGAATTGGCAAACGTATCTCCTGAAACTCGCATTCCTGGTGTTTTAATTTTCTCACCTAGAGCTTTACCGATAGCGGGGTGGCTATCAGGTTTAGAGTTGGCTTGCTTGAACTTTGATACTAAACAAGGGGAGAGATTGGTTTTAGAAACTGGTGCTACTGAAAGTTGGATTTTGGCTAATATCAAAAATCCCCAAACTTTAGCTGAAGCTAAAGGTTTTGAGACAGCCAAAGAAAAAGCTAATGGCGTGCATTTTATTGGTGTCCAGTCTGACCCTCAAGCCGAATCTTTTACCGGATTTTGGCTACTACAAAATTTAAATCTGGCGTAATTAGAGAGGACTAATCATTGAGTCAAAGGTCTAATACTGGTACAGACTAATACACGCGGATGATTTTCGGAGAATTTTTTTGGTGAATAAAACGCAGATAGATACCAATGATTTGGGATAATTGTCTGCGTTCATTCATTTGCAGACCAAAATTCAAAATCCACAATTCACCGAGGGTCATGGGTCCGGAAAACTTGTCACAAGATACACTGGCAGAACAGCTGCTGGAACTAGCTATCAAGTCGGGAGCAGAAGCTGCGGAGGTCTATCAGTCGCGATCGCTTTCTCGCCCCATCTTTTTTGAGGCTAACCGTCTCAAACAGCTAGAAACTAGCCAATCTGAAGGTACAGCTCTACGACTGTGGCGCAATGGGCGACCAGGACTGACTGTAGCTTATGGTTCTGTCCCCGCACAAACAATGGTGGAACGAGCTTTGGCGTTGAGTTACCTGAACCAGCCAGAAGCTGTGGAGTTAGTCAAAAATTCTCAGCCATCTTATCCAGATATCGGGTCAGATGTACCATTAGAAGTATTGGTCAATTGGGGCAAAGAAGCGATCGCGCTGATTCGTGATGTCTATCCAGATGTGCTTTGCAACAGTGACTGGGAATGTGATGTTGAAACTACTAGACTTTCCAATACTCAAGGTTTAAATTGTTACTACACTGACACAACTCTCAGTTGCTATATGGCCGCCGAATGGGTCCGGGGCGATGATTTTTTAAGTGTTGCTGATGGTCAAACCCAACGGGATATTCTCCACCCTGAAAAATTAGCGCATCAAATTTTACAAAGATTAGATTGGTCTAGAGAAAATGTCCCCACCCCCATTGGTCGCGTTCCGGTGTTATTTACCTCTAAAGCTGCTGATATGCTTTGGGGAACTGCACAAGCCGCTTTAAATGGCAAGCGGATTCTAGAAGTCGCTTCTCCTTGGGTAGAACGCCTGGGTAAACAAGTCATGTCACCTGGACTCACCCTCTACCAAGACCCACAGGCTGGCCCTTATAGTTGTCCCTTTGATGATGAAGGTACTCCCACAACGCCTTTAGTATTTATTCAAGATGGTATTTTACAAAATTTTTATTGCGATCGCACCACAGGAAAACAATTAGGTATTAACACTACTGGTAATGGTTTTCGCTCTAGTTTTGGCAGTTATCCTAGCCCTGGTTTATTTAACTTCTTGATCCAGCCCGGTTCGGCATCACTACAAGAATTAATACATCAAATGGATGATGGCTTAATTGTGGATCAAATGCTAGGTGGTGGTAACGGCATTTCTGGAGACTTTTCTATCAATATTGATTTGGGTTATCGTGTCAAAAACGGCCAGATAATTGGGCGTGTTAAAGATACAATGGTCGCAGGTAACGTCTACACAGTTCTCAAACAATTAGTTGCATTAGGTAATGATGCTGATTGGAATGGGTCTTGTTATACCCCATCCTTGGTAGTAGAAGGATTATCGACAACTGGTAGAATT
Source organism: Nodularia sp. UHCC 0506 (assembly GCF_034931045.1). NCBI lineage: Bacteria > Bacillati > Cyanobacteriota > Cyanophyceae > Nostocales > Nodulariaceae > Nodularia > Nodularia sp. UHCC 0506. The sequence goes on along the minus strand of NZ_JAYGHH010000025.1, from coordinate 21,647 downwards.
TATTAAAAATTCCAGATAGGATCACAGCATTAGGACTCTATTTATCTGAGTCTTTGCTAGTGAATGGCAATAAAATGATTAACTTTTCATGATTATGGCGCTTTCTGGTCTAACTCAGCGCTTTCGCCTCTGGTTGCAACCGCGAAAAGGTTTAGCGATCGCCGAAGCTTGTATTATTGGTCTTGTAGCTGCCCTTTCTGCGGTATTCCTGAAAATAGGATCAGGATGGTTAGGGACATGGCGAGTCCAAACTAGCCAAATTTTACCTGCCTGGTTAGTCTTGCCTGGTATTGGTTTAAGCTTTGGGTTTATAGCTGGCTGGTTAGTGAATAGATTTGCGCCAGAAGCTTCTGGTAGCGGTATCCCTCAAGTTAAAGCCACTCTTGCTAATGTGCCAATTACATTATCCTGGCGAGTGGCAATTGTCAAATTAATTAGTGCTATTATCACCCTGGGGTCAGGGATGGCTTTGGGACGACAAGGCCCCACCGTTCATGTTGGGGCGGGTTTAGCAGCCGGAATGAGTAGCTGGGTTCCCACCTCCCCAGATCATCGCCGACAGATGATTGCGGCGGGTGCGGGTGCGGGTTTAGCAGCTGCTTTCAATGCCCCAATCACAGGTGTACTATTTATCATTGAGGAGTTACTCCATGATGTATCAGGTTTAACTTTAGGTACTGCCATTATCGCTTCGTTTATTGGTGGTGTCGTCTCCCGACTGTTAGGTGGTGGCAGTTTAGAACTAAATCTGGAATTGATCCAATACTCTAGTAACTTCACTTTGCCGGAAATTCCCTTTTTCCTGTTGTTGGGGATTTTAGCAGGGTTTCTCGGTGCATTATTTAATCATGGTGTAATTAATAGTATAAAAATTTATCAGACTTTACACCTCAGCTTGCCGCTAAAGATGGCTTTAGCTGGATGTATTTCCGGTTTAGTCGTGGCAATGCTTCCTGAATCTTTCCGTGATTATGCGGGTTTACGAGAGTATATGATTATCAGTGAAGCTAATGTACCTTTCGCTGCGATCGCCTTTTTATCTCAATTCACTTTGACCATGATTGCCTTTGGTTCAGGTGCGCCTGGGGGGTTGTTTGCACCTAGTCTGATTTTGGGTTCTTGTTTAGGACACCTGATTGGTGTATCGTCCTCTTATTTCTTAGCCGTAGATTCTCCTACAACTTACGCCTTAGCGGGTATGGGGGGGTTTTTTAGTGCCGTTTCTAAAGTCCCAATTACAGCCATTGTGATTGTGTTTGAAATGACTACAGATTTCAATCTGGTACTACCTTTGATGATTGTATCTGTAGCTGCTTACTTAGTTTCCGACAAAGTAATGCCAGGATCACTATATGACAAACTCTTACAGCTAAAAGGGATCACAATTACTCAAGCCGTTTCCCACGAAGGTATATTAACCAAGTTAACAGCCAACGATGTTATGCAGCATCGAGTCGAAACTCTGGATGCAGATATAACATTAGAAGAAGCAATGCAAATATTTTCCCGTTCCCATCATCGTGGCTTTCCGGTGGTAGAGAACGGCAAGCTAGTGGGAATTATTACACAATCGGATTTTGTCACCAAACGCGATAGTGACTCATATATCCTGGGTAATAGCCAGTCACCAAAGGATGTGTCGTTAAGGGAGATTATGAGCAAGTCTCCCATGACAGTCAGACCCAAGCATAACCTCAATCATGTCCTCTATTTGCTAGATCGTTATCAAATCAGCCGCTTACCAGTTGTAGAAGGACGGAAATTAATTGGCATTATTACCCGTGCAGACATCATCCGCGCCCAAGCTGAACATCTCAATTATGGCAACGTTACCCCAGAATCACAGGCGGAACCTTCTTATGTAGTTTATCAAACGCGATCGCCTAATATTGGCAGAGGCCGATTATTAGTACCAGTGGCGAATCCCGAAACCGCAGCCATCCTCCTGCAAATGGCCGCCGCTATTGCCCGCGATCGCCATTATGAAATCGAGTGTGTGCAAATCATCTTAGTATCACCTCACAATTCGCCATCGGAAACACCAGTCAGAACCGCCAAAAGTCGCCGCTTACTACGACAAGCCGAAGTTTTAGCTAAAAAGTGGAAAATTCCCTTACACACCCAAATTAGAGTCGCCCACGACCCAGCCCAGGCAATTTTAGAAACCATTGAAGAACGACACATCAACCTCATCTTAATGGGGTGGAAAGGTGAAACTTCTACCCCTGGGCGAATTTTTGGCAATGTTGTCGATACCATCATTCGTCAAGCCACCTGCGACGTAATGCTAGTAAAACTGGGGCAAAAAGAACGCATAGTATTTGCTTCTCCATTTCCCCAATCCCTTGTAGAGATGCAACACCAGTCTCTACAACGAGGAGAATTCCCACAACCTGCTGGCGCATCAATCGCATCTCTACCCACTCCCCAATTCAATCGCTGGCTAGTCACAATGGCTGGCGGCCCTAATGTCAGGGTAGCGATAAAATTATTACCTGCTTTAGCAACATTGGGGAATGATCCATACATTCGGCTGACCCAGGTATTTAAACCATCTCAATCAAAACCAGACATGACCGTTTTAGAACAAGCCATCCGCATATTAATGCGTCGCCGTAAATTATCCAGCAATGTAGTTGCTATCCCAGTCCAAGCTGATTCGGTTGCCGAAGGAGTGATTGACCTAGTGAAAACCGAAGGTTATGATGTTGTGGTTTTAGGGGCTTCTCGTGAGGGATTATTACAGCAAGCAGTTCAAGGTAATATTCCCGAAGCGATCGCCTCTGGTGTAGACTGCACAGTCATATTAGTCAGAGGCGCAGTTAGTAGTTAAGATTTGATACTTTTTGGCAATGTCAATTAACTTTTGACTTGCCGAATCATTTGCCGTCTGGTTGGAATACGCTCCCAGGTTAAGGGTAGAGAGTTACTTATGTGTTCGGATTTCATTTGTTTTTTTGAACAGGTTATTACTGATTTAAAAGAGTGTTTATAACAATACGCTCTTTTGTATTCTTTCGTGACGAGACTGATAATACTTCCGAAGGTTTTGATGCTTCAACAAGTTGATAAAGTTTTTCCTCTAACTTTTCCATACATCTCGACCAATCAAACTCTAGAATTGACTTACGACTACGTAAAGACATTTCTTCTTTGAGGTCAGGGTTTGACAAAATTGTGATCACCTTTTCGGCAAAATCCTTGGGATTATTGGGTTCAGCTAAAAAGCCATTAACACTAGGAAATATCTGCTCTAAGCTTGACGGGACACCCGCAGCTACAACAGGAGTCCCAGAAGCGAGTGCTTCAATATTAGTTGTGCAGAAATTTTCGGTGGCTGAAGGGTTGACAAATACATCTGCACGAGCAAACCAACCCAAAAGTTCTGTTCCATGAGACTCACCCCAAATAGTAATACCAGATGCAAACTTTTGGGAGCGCCGACGGATTTCTGTATCCTGAGAACCACTACCAACAATTATCAAATGGACATCAGGAATTTTGGCAGCAACGATGGAATATATGTCAAAGAGTTGAGCGACATTCTTTTCCGGTGAAATTCGTCCCACAAAGAGCATCGTTGGTCTGTTATTATCAGGAATAGGATTGTGAATCATATTTCGTGGGTGAAATTTTTGGCAATCAACCCCTTGATAAGATAGATAGACACCACGTTGAACTTTCATATTTTTATACTTAGCAAGCTGTTCTTTAGAACAAAAGAAATTTATGTCATAAGCTTCACTAAACCGTTTGATTATCAGGGGAATGATAGAACGAATCAAACTGGACAATGAATTTCCGAAGAAATATTGGATATAAGCAACAGCATCAGTATGGAAAAGTGATACTGTTGGCGTACCCGTTTGATGTGCATATTCGGTTCCAATAGGGCGGCCATAACCTCCCCAAAAAAGTGAATAAAAACCTCTCATTTGCAGTGCTTCTTCAACTAGCACAACATCGGGCTGGAAGTTTTCGAGCAACTTGGTATCACTCCAATGACTGTGGTGTAATGGTTCGGGCGCAGACTTGTAGTAGATCAGGGGTTTTGTTGGGTATGCATAAGCAGAAAATTTATGAAAAGATTGCAGTTCATCCAGTCCCAGCATGGGGCGTGAGCAAATTTCTTTGGGGTACTGGTCGTTGATTTGAGGGTGGATTAAAAAGACCTCATGGCCTTGCTGTAGTAACCAACGAACCCGTTGATGTACTGCAACGGAAATCCCCGACAAAAACGGAGCATATACTGCTGTAAAAATAGCAATACGGAGAGGTTGCTTGTCCATGATTATTTATGTAGTTTGATACCTTCTGAATTTTTATGGTATACACAAAGGCTATTTGTCTAAAACTAATAAAACCTGGCAAAAATCCTTACCAATAACCAATGACAAATGACGACCCCACCAGTGAACTTTATTTACGCCCACTTACTTAAATGCACATTATTGGATGTGTTGCAATTTATGACTTTGCAATGATGGATAAATTACAGGTATTTTCAGGTAAATAGAATATGTGGTAGGGGCGCAAGGCCTTGCGCCCTGACGACAAATGTGGTTCAAGTACATGAAAACTGATGTAAGCACTGGAGACTAACATCGCCGATTGTTTTCAAGACTTTGCTATCTCATTGGTGTTGGTCTTGGAACTTATATTATGTAAATGAGATACTCAATTGCAAGCTATATGCAACAAGCATTATTGAGGTACGCGCCAAATCATTATAGTATTATCCTCACTACCACTAACCAGGGTTTGACCATCCGGGCTAATGGCAACTGAAGTGACAGTATCGGCGTGTCCCAATAGTGTACGCATCTCCTTTCCTGTGGCTAAATTCCACAGTTTAATCGTGCGATCGCGACCACCACTCACCAAGGTGGTATTATCTGGACTAAAAGCAATCGATGTCACCGTTTCGGCATTTTCTGCCAGTGTCTGAGTTTTCTGTTTTGTGGCTAAGTTCCACAGTTTAATGGTGCGATCGCGGCTGGCACTAGCCAGAGTCAAACCATCGGCACTAAAAGCCACATCTGTCACCGTTTCCGTATCTTCCCCAAGTGTGCGGAGAAAAACAGCATTATTCAGATCCCAAATTTTAATAGTCTTGTCAAAACTACCACTAGCAAGAGTTACACCATCCGGGCTGATAGCCAGCGATCGCACCCAAGATGTATGCCCTCTCAGTGTGCGTCTTAACCTTCCCGTTGCTAAATTCCACAATCTAATCGTGTGATCATCGCTACCACTAACCAAAGTTTTACCATCTGGGCTAATCGCGATCGCCTGAATTGAATCGGAATGCCCCCTCAGCGTGCGAATTAACTCACCAGTTGGCAAATCCCAGATTTTAATAGTTTTATCATCACTACCACTCACCACAGTCCGGCCATCTGGGCTGATAGCTACTACATTTACCCTCTGGAAATGGCTTTTGAGGATAGCAATTTCCTTTCCTGTGACAAGATTCCAAACTTTAATATTGCGATCTCCACTGCTAACCAAAATCTGGCTATCAGGACTAATCGCCACAGATAAAACCAAATGTTCATGACCTGGCAGAACTTTAGCTAAGGAAATATCCTTTAAAATCAAATTTGGCGATTCAGCAGCAACTAAATCCCTTGAACTACTATTATTTTGACTTAACCGAGACAATAAAACAGTATGAAGGCGGCGATATTGCTGATACCAAGAATCTTCAATCCCAAATAAAAGAACTAAAGCACTTACCAAAACTATATTTTTCAGTAAGGTATATTTAACTGGTAAAGATGAAATCTGAGTTGCTGGTAATTTTCTAGAAGACTTACCTGCTGGTGGTAGTAATAGGGATTGTTTTGGAGTCAAATCTTTAATGACTTCATCCACTGATTGGTAACGTTGTTCAATATCTTTTTTGAGTAATTTATCAAGAACATAATCTAATTCATTACTCAACGGACTTCGCAAATATTGTCGCCAATTAGTCACCCACCCATAGCCATATTCCATCCACAACTGAAACGGGGAAATTCCCGTGAGTAAATGAAAGCAAGTAGCCCCCAAACCAAACAAATCACTAGCTGGATAAGCCTTACCATCTCGAATTTGTTCTAATGGCGAATAACCATGAGAACCAATGGATGTACCGACTTTCTTCTGTACCCTCGCCGTTAATTGTTTCGAGGAACCAAAATCTATTAGGCTTAATCTTCCATCACCATGTCTTCGGATAATATTTTCGGGTTTGATGTCGCGGTGAATCACACCACGGTCATGAATAAACTTGATTACAGGCAATAAATGCAGCAGAATTGCTTGAATTTCCCCAGGTTTATACAGTTTTCGCCGTTGTAACTCGTTTAACAAATTCTGCCCATTGACAAACTGTTGTACCAAATACAGACAGTTGTCCTGCTCAAAATAAGCTAACAAAGTTGGTATTTGTGGATGTTCTCCCAGTTCTTGTAGACGCTTTGCTTCTTGGGCAAATAATTCTACAGCTTTCTTTTGCGACCAAGTTCCTTGAAACTTCGGCGCTAATTGCTTGACAACACAACGCTCATTTAGTTTATCTGTATCTTCAGATAAATAGGTTCTGCCAAATCCCCCCTCGTCGGAAAGCACCCGAATAACACGGAAGCGATTTCGCAACAGTGGCACCAAGGGAGTGCTACAAGCCTGGCATAACTTCTTTTTGTCAGGATTTAGGGGATTTGGGCAATCAGGATTTAAGCAGCAGATCATTATCTGACAGGCGAGACTGCACAACAAATTATGTTAAGTTGACCCCGAAATTTCCCTTAACTAAGATTGGCCCTTGCGTCATGATGGTAGAAAACACTGCTGTAGGGGATTGGGGAGTTACTTAAATATAGTAAATTCTGGTAAATGCTCACCCATGTTTCTGTTTTTAGGAAAACGACAAGAGCCACGAAATCCCTAATTCTATAGATTATACTACATTATTTGACACTCTCACCAGTTAACTTGATTTACACACACCTATTGAGTAATTTTTATAGAACCAGCCCAGAACCCCGATAACTTTGAGAAACCGGGGTTTTGAATCTTAATAATATCTCTAGTATAGGTAAATGGAAATAACACAACTATTTTAAATCAATTAGGACTTACGCAAGAACTCTCTGAAACCCTCTTAACTTCTCCCCTGGGGAGACGCTACGCGAACGTTTTTTCATGATTTTGCGTAATTCCTGCCAATAAAAGGCTAATAAAATAGGCTTTTGAATTTTGAATTTTGAGTTTCTAATTCTGCCTGGCAGTAATAGTTGCCTCTCCTCTTATTTTATTTTTTTCCTGTCACTTTTTCCAGGAAATTTTGCACATTTTCTTCCACTGAAGTTGAACTTTGGGAATTTTCAGGACGCTTCATATTTTCAATGTCAGCATTTCCCTGAACTTCATTAAGCCCTTGATTTGAATTTTCTTGAACCTCTTTCAATGTAGAGGGATTTGATTTAGCCATTTCGTCAGTTTTTCGTTGAATTTCTAGAAGTTGTGTAGTGCCTTCCTGTGGTTCACTTTGATAGCTACTGATTGCAAACACAGGTGATATGCTAGATAAAAATAGTAGGGTACAAGCAGAAGCCACAATTATGAACCTTGCTGGTCTGAGAATGGATAACACAAAATCAAAAACCTTCATTTTTTCTCCTCGATAACAGTTTCAACAACGCCAGATTTACACATTCGATAATAAGTCAATGCCTTTATGTACAAAAAAAGTAGGCATTAAAATATTAATGATTGCTTAGTTATTTTTTGAAAATTTTCTGCTTTGAATAATCAAATTGTAAATACCTGATTAATTGATGTGTTTTACACAAATATTTTTCCAGCAAATTTCAATTTTCATCTTGCACAATTCTACTGGTCAATAGTTCACACTTGTATCGACCTATAGAATGAAATTTATTTGATTTATCTTTACAGCAACATCAACCTTTAGATGGGGTAGTTCCAAATTCCCTCTACACCCTGCTCCCCTACCTCTTTTGTCATGACGAGTTCACGAATCATACCACTCGCTCACCACAGAATTAGCCGCTTGTGCTTCTTGCCAAAGTTGATGCAAAAATACCTCAATCGGTGAAACTGGCGCATCGCTGATAGTGGTAACAAATAAACCCACAGCATCACGAGAACCATTTGATAGCCAAAAACCCCTCAAAGTGACTTCCATATACTGACTATCACAGGCGCACAAGGTAATAATTTCACTTTTATATTGGTTAATTTCCGCCTTGAGTATCTCAATTCCTGGTAAATCAACAGGAAGCAGAAAGGAAGCCGTGCTGGGTTCAACATATAAATTTTCCCCAATACGCAGCGCAAAAACTGCTCGCTTTGCCACCCATGTCTCTAGTGACTGAGTTAGACACTCTAAATAAAAGCTCCTCTCGGTGTAAGTTAATTTCAACATTCCTGATGCTCTCCTGTTATTCCAGGTTTGCTTGCACATCTATTCCAGCTTGACTGCCGATCAAAAACCCCCGCTTCTCCTATGGGTGAGGCGGGGGTTCAAGTTTGACCACAAAATTTCTTGGTCTTACCTGGGTACAGTATTCCTGAATCTGTAGCCCCCACTGCTTTGATTTATTTCCCGTTTTAAACTCAGAACACTCATACTGATATATCTAAAATCATAATTATCCTCTGTGACTTGCCAACGCTTTCGGTTCCCATCGCCCATAAATAAATACTCCATTTCCACGGCGACTAATTCCCAACTGGCTCGGCAGATGGTAGCACACAAGGCGGTGGAGATAGTATGGACTGATTTCACAGCAAATTTCACATATTTGAAGATTTCTTTAAACATACTACACTTGTATTACTATACTGTCCATACCTTTTAGGAGCAAAAGTTATGCATACAATCGCTCGCACTCCCACCACTGACATGGAAGTTACCAGTATCCGCTTGGAACGGGAACTTAAAGATAAACTCAAAGACATAGCTGGTAATCAGGGATATCAAGCTTTAATTAGGGATATCCTCTGGAATTATGTACAACAAAAATCAGGTGAGTGGAAACCTCGATTTTCGCAAGCCGATATTCGAGCTAGTATAGCTGCGACAGCTCAACAAGAAGAACGTTGTGTACTTACAGGTCAATTAATTCCACCGCAACAACCGATGTTATTAGGACTAACGAAGAATGGCGATATGGTTCCTCTAAGTCTCGAAAGTTTAGCCTCTTAGTCTTTTATTCGTCTTTTATTCCCGTGAATGCAGCCCATAACTTACGAGTACAAATGGGCTGCATTAAGAATTGAGCTTGATTCTTGTTAGGGAGGAATTTTCTATCAACAAAATATTTGCTCTCTTAAATTTTATTTAAATTAAATTACATTAAAATTTAGATCAGGTATCTATTCTCAAAATGAGCAAAGTTGTGTTGCATTAGTTCTTCTAGATACATTACTGAGGATTATTAATACATAAGTAAGTTAGTGTAAATAAAGTTAACTGCTGGGGATCGTCATTTGTCCTTTGTCATTGTTCATTGGTAAGGGTTTCCGCCTTGTTTACCTTTCGTAATATAGTTGGGGTTTTTCCTGCATACCGACTTCAAAGCACCCACCCTATCCCTGAATCCTGCCTCTTAGTTGACTTATTGAGTACCTTTTCCCAAATTGGTTCACTACATTTGGCGCTGACGTGCTGCAATCATAATATTGGGCTTTTTGTCAAAAAAATAGTAAAGTTACCTAACTCCAAAAAGATTTTTAGGAAGAAATACATAAATTCATTAGTAAAAGCAGTATTAATACAGTTAAATTTATAGATTTCTTGTCTAAAATCAGGAGAAAATACGGTTTATGTATAGTTACACGGCAAGATATCCTAATCTAATGTTAGCTAATGAAATCTGCACAAATAGCTAAACAGTACTGAATGCAGCCTGATTGTGTATATTTTAAATATTTTTATGCTTATATAGACAAAAATTTAATAGATCAGTAACTTGGTCATCTGAAATAGAAAAGGGCTATAACAGGTGAAAGACTGTTTTTAAAGATTTGCAACTCGTCAGGGTGTAGCAACATCATCAACGGTGAAGGGATATGCCAAGAAATTGGATACACAAAAAATGGGGTAATTATCCAAGAGCGTGCCAGGAATGAACAATTATTTATCATTGCCATTACAATACCCGGACAACCTAGAACGGACACAATCATACCCAGTGAAGCTGATGCAGCATCAGGAAGAACTAGTCCATTATCTGGCACAAAGAATCAACCACATTATTGCCAACAGTTCGGTAACGGCATTAATGCTGCAAGAGATTGCTAAATTGCTAGGAATTACTTTCAATGTAGACTGTTGCTGCTTGGTTACAGTGACTCATGAAGTCTCAGATCATGCGACTGCGGCTAATTGGTGTTCTGATGAGTATCTGCGAATGCCGCACCCCAGCGAGATGTTCTCTATGGAACAGTTAATGATGGACTTACCAGTAGTACAATGTGCTGCTGAACCATTAACCATAGAGAATATTTCTACGATTCAAAACAGTTTGGTCGTTGGATGTCAATACCTGCCATTACCGATTAAAGCTGTTTTGGCACTGCCTACGCGGTTGGGAGGCAAAAATAACGGGGTAATTTGTTTGATAAAATTTGAGAATTACAATTGGCACGAGTCAGAAAAACAACTGCTCAAAGATATAGAATCGTCCTGCGCGATCGCCTTTTCTCAAGTTATACAAGCCCAGTTGATTGCCAGTCAATGTCAATATCTCCAAAAAACTAACCATCATCAAAGCTTAATTAAGCAATTAACTGTACTAAGCAGGAGTAACTTGGAGTTGAATCAAATGCTCCAATTAGCGATCGCCTCAACTGCCGAATCACTACAAGCAGATCGGGGTTTGTTGATCTTACTCAAATACACAGATCCATTATTCAGAACTAAACCTAAAAAACAAATTCCCAAGGCCAAAGCTACCGTGATCGGTGAATGGAACCGGGAAAGACCAAATTCCCAGACAGTTAAGCCGGATACTTTGGCTCAGACGTTTTGCCTTGCCGATTGTAGTTTGTGTCAACGGGTGTTTACAGACTTTGGCAACCCAGTGATCATCAGTGATTATCTAGACATACCAGAAACTAGCACAGTAGCCCCATTATTTAAAATTGAGACTTTACCGACAGTGCTGTTAATGTCCTTAGAAAATCAAGGGAAAGTTCTAGGATTCCTCGTTTTACAACAGGCAGCACCACGCCATTGGCAATCGGCAGAATTAAATCTGGTAGAAATGGTCTGCGCCCAAGTGAGTAATGCCATAATTCAGTCACAAACATTAAGGCAAGTACAGACAGTAGTCGATGAACGGACGGCGAAATTAAAAAGCAGTCTGGAACTCCAAGCCAAACTGCACGAGAAAACACGGCAATATGTGGGACAACTGCGAGAAATTAATGAACTCAAAGATGAATTTTTGAGCAACATGAGCGATCGCTTGCGTTATCCCCTGACAAATATGCTGATGTCAATTAAGAATTTACGTCTGCCGGGAATAGCACCAGAGCGTCAAGCTAAATATTTAGACATTTTAGAACAAGAATGTACCAAAGAAATTAACTTAATCAATGACTTGCTCACCTTGCAGAAACTGGAATCTGATCAAGAACCCTTGCAATTTGAGACTATTAATTTAAATAGCAAAATTCAGGAATTAGGTACAGCTTTCGAGCGCAGGATAGGAGATAAAGGTTTAAGTATTACCGTAGATTTACCCCCTAAACCCTTAACACTCCAAACCGAACTAGAAAGTTTTGACCGTATCCTGCAAGAGTTGTTAAATAATGCTTATAACTATTCTGAGCATGATACTGTTGTTCGTTTGCAAGCATTTCATCAAGTTGAAGCCGAAAACAATCAAGTTATTATTAAAGTGACGAATACAGGGCGTGCCATTTCTGAAGAGGAAGCGACCTATATTTTCGACAAATTCCGTCGTGGTAAAGGACGTTGGCATCCTGGTACTGGACTGGGACTTGCCCTAGTCAAATCTTTAGTACAGCACTTGAATGGGGCGATCGCTGTTGAGAGTATGCAAATCTCAGATTCTTCCCTGAGTGAAGTTTGTTTCACCCTGACTTTGCCCCAATTTTCCGATGAAAGCAAACCATATTCCGAAAGTGACTAAACAATCCCACATCGCAGAACATCTTGATCCCAGCACGGCTAGTGATCAAATACAGCTAGAAAACACCTTGACTGTTGATACAGTTGGCTCACCAAATGTGACTGTTCAAGTTGAAAAAATAGCCGAAAGACAGCGCCAAATTACGGCGAAAATCCGCATTCCTCAACCTGTTGAACGCATCTGGAAAGTCCTTACAGATTATGAGGCCTTACCAGAATTCATTCCTAATCTGGCTAAAAGCTCTATATTAGAACATCCTCTGGGTGGTATTCGACTAGAACAAATTGGCTCTCAGCGCTTACTCAAGTTTAACTTTTGTGCGCGTGTAGTTTTGGACTTAGAAGAATGCTTCCCTAAAGCAATTAATTTCTCAATGGTGGAAGGAGATTTCAAAGGCTTTTCTGGTAGCTGGTGTTTAGAGCCTTATTCCCACGGTGAGGATAGTGG
>NZ_JAYGHH010000025.1:0-8550 GCF_034931045.1 Nodularia sp. UHCC 0506 | reverse complement strand
AAAATAGGCGGCAGGACATACTTTATAGTTAAATTTGTGCTTCAGGTACACAATGCCATAGCATCAGCAGCGATGAATGTAGCTGTGGAATTTTGTTTGGTGTTTGATACTAACAAGAGGAAGAAGGGGCAGAGGGCAGGGGAGCAGGAGAAAGAAATTTACTCAAAACTTTCTTCACTCATAACTTTCCCCACTCAGCACTCAGCACTTTTCAGATGTTTCTCCAAATCATGAAAAAATGGAGTAATATGTAGGACTAAGTATGAAAAAACTCTGGATTTCTCTGTGGAGAAAGGATGTGATGTTGTACTCTGTAGAGGTGATATTTACTATTCTTTACAAAAGATTTTGAAATATATAGCTCAAAATCTACAACATGGAAGCATCTTTTGAAATAACCCTACAGATAGTGAGCGTCGTTGTTGCAGGCATTACCGCCCAGGTGTTGGCCGCATACTTCCGCTTACCTAGTATTGTCTTGTTACTGCTACTAGGCATTCTGCTTGGCTCCGATGGGCTGGGCGTGTTACATCCTCACGTACTAGGTTCTGGACTAGAAGTGATTGTTGCCCTAGCAACGGCAATAATTTTATTTGAAGGCGGACTCAACCTGGATGTACAGGAATTGGGTAGAGTTTCAGTCAGCCTACAATTGCTCGTCACCTTGGGAACACTCATCACTTTAATTGGTGGTAGTATGGCAGCCCACTGGCTGGGTGAATTCCCTTGGAATATAGCTTTTCTCTACGGCTCCATTATTGTAGTCACAGGGCCAACTGTAATTAGTCCCCTATTAAAACAAATCAATGTAGATCGTCAAGTAGCAACGATCTTAGAAGGAGAAGGAGTTCTCATCGACCCAGTAGGAGCTATTCTCGCCTTCGTTGTCCTAGACACCATTATGAATGGCGATGCCGACCCCATCAATGCCATCATCGGTTTACTAATGCGTCTGGGAGTTGGGGCAGCAATTGGTGGCGCAGGAGGCTACTTGATGAGTTTGATTTTCAAACGCGCTAATTTCCTCTCACCAGAGTTAAAAAACCTGGTGGTACTGGCGATTCTCTGGGGTTTGTTTACTGTGGCACAGACGATTCGTAGTGAATCGGGAGTCATGACCACGGTTATAGCTGGGGCGGTATTTGCTAACTCATCAGTACCAGAAGAGCGATTATTACGAAGCTTTAAAGGTCAACTAACAATTCTTAGCGTTTCGGTGCTATTTATTCTCCTAGCAGCTGACCTTTCTATTGCTAGTGTGTTTGCCTTGGGTTGGGGTAGTGTTTTTACTGTTTTAGTACTCATGTTTGTGGTTCGTCCCATTAACATTCTCTGTTGTACTTGGAACAGTGATTTGAATTGGCGACAGAAACTATTTTTAAGCTGGGTAGCTCCTAGAGGCATTGTCTCGGCTTCTGTAGCCTCTTTGTTTGCCATTTCGTTGACACAGCGCGGTATTAATGGTGGTGATGCCATTAAAGCTCTAGTATTCTTAACGATTATCATGACGGTAGTTTGTCAAGGGTTAACGGCTGGCACAATTGCTAAATGGCTAAGAATTACGTCCAAGGATGTAACTGGGGCGGTGATTGTGGGTTGCAATCCCTTGAGTCTATTGATTGCCCGTTTCTTTCAAGAACGGGGAGAAACAGTGGTGATGATTGATACAGACCCGGAACGTTGTCAAAAAGCCGCCGAGCAAGATGTTCGGGTGATTTCGAGTAGTGCGCTGGATGTTTCGGTTTTAGAAGAGGCTGGGTTAGCTTCTATGGGAACTTTTTTGGCGATGACTAATAACGGTGAGGTGAATTTTGTTTTGGCTCAACGGGCGGCTGAAGAATTTAGTCCGCCGCGTGTGTTGGCAGTTTTTCCCCGTAAACCCCAAGCTAATTCCAGTAAAAATCATAAGGTTAACCAAGCTTTTGCTACGGAGTTAGTGATTAAGACTTGGAATGAGTACCTTAACGATGGCAGAGTGAAGCTGGGGACAACTACACTCAATAATTCCGAATTTACTAAACAGCAAGAACGCATCCAAGAAAAAATTAAGACTGGAGATTTGATTCCGTTGTTGGTAGAGCGAGAAGACCGTTTACAAGTGATGCCAGCTAGTCAAGAATGGTTAGTAGGCGATCGCATTATTTATTTATTACATGACCCCAGGCCAAACTTGTTAAAGCGTTTATCCGGTGGTAGCCAATCAACTCGCCTGTCTCTGGAAACTTTACCAGAGGTAGAAGAACTACCCTTGGAAAAATTATCTCAACTTTTTAGCGGTGATGCTCCTAAGAATTGAATGCTCGGACTTCAGACATTTGTTGTTCTTGCCAAATTAGGGCAGATAAATGTACTACAGCCAGAATGATGGCAGCAACCGCCAAAATATAACTGTGAATGGTATAAAGGTGTGCAACAGTGACTGTACTAATGGCTCCACCACCTGTAAGAATGTCTCGTAGTTGCTCACCTATAAACGGAATTGCTTCGATGGTTCCTAGCTCAATGCTAAAACGCCAGTAGCCTTCTTGAGTCCAGTCTAAAAGCATTGCTGTCCAATCTAGACCAATCACGCTTAAAGTTAAGAAAATTCCACTAATCCAAGCAGTCAGCCAACTTTTGCTAAATTGTCGCCCTAAAAACATCACAACAATTTGCACCAATGCGACCACTATAACTGCATTACCAGCTAAATCATAAGCTCTGTGGAACAACCACCCGTAGGGTATTTGTGTATTAATAGTTTTCAAAGATTGATATGCTCCGCCGGCGGTGGGTTCGTAGTAAAAAGAGAGCAAAATTCCCGTGGTGATGTAAATCAAGCAGAAACTCAGCATTGCTACTGCTAAAATCGTCGCCAGTCGCCGTAAAATTCTATCAAACTGGGTACTTTCCATATTTTCCCCTTCCTGTTCTTAGCTAAGTGTTTATTTTTATTACAATTTTAACTAAGAAAAATTAATTTATGTTGCTCTTCTCAAAGAAAGACAAATTTCCTGAAACCATAGCCATAAAGAAGAGGCAGGGGGGCAAAAAACTTACTCATAACTTTCCCCACTTAGCACTCAGCACTCAGCACTGTCCCCACCCAAGATTTTAAAGGTTCTGGTGAGCCATACCAAATCCCAGGGCTTCTGGGAGAATGTTGGACACCTGCAATCACTAGGTTTTCCGCACCTTCTAGATGAGCCGCCGCAATGGGTGTAATCCCATCTCCCCAGGTGTTACCTTGACCACAGGTTTGTTGATAACTGTTGTAGGCTAACCAGCTACCGGGTTTCCTTTGACCAAAGATAGTTTTCCCGGCTACACAAACGTAACGAATACTTTTGTAAAAAGCACCGGGATAGTTATCAGTTACAAAATCTAAATTTGCTCGTGTCCAACGTTCTTGGCTAATATGGGGTGTACCTAAAGTGATTAAACTAGCGACTAAAGGGTGAGCTTGCCAACAGCAGGATGTTATTTTACCCCGTCCTAAATATGGTTGGTCTCCTAAATAAATGCGGGAAATCCAACCTCCGGCAGAATGACCAATTAAATTGACTTGAGCCGCATTATGTTTGTGCAACATCTGTTTTACTGTGCGATCCAGTTGCTGCACAATGGGAGTTACAGGTCTGCCAATGGTTTGTAACCAGTCGCGTCGCCTTAGTGGTACTGTTACCGTGGGTACACCTAACTGCAATAAAGATTGTTCTAATTGACGGTAAGCGATCGCACTTTCTAAATATCCAGGCACAATAATTGTAGGTAATGGCATTTTGGGGAATTTCGGGAATAAATCGCGTCTTGATAAAAACAGGCAGTTAGGGAAAAATTTGTGATTAACACCGGAAAACTCGCCTTTGTGGACTACCATAAAGGCAATTTTACTAAAATGGCATTTGATACCCTGAGTAAATAGCTAATTTGGCAACAGTAGAAAATGGGGCTGATGTGGTATGATGGGACGAAACTATATTCTGCTTTCAAAGCAAAGCTGGTATTTGTTAGCGGAACGTAACTTACGCCGTAATAGTCAGAGAATCATACCAGCAACTGCAACAGATATAGTTATATATTTAGACTGATGCGATGGCGATCAGAAGCAACTACCTTAAACTCCAGTCCATATTGTGCATCTCCTCATAAAAATCACAATTCAAAAGTGATCATCTTCCAGCACTTAGTTAACAAGAGAAACATATTCTCATTGAAAAATTAAAAACTTGAAAAAACCTATCCTGCCATTTTGAGTATGAGTATAGGAAGTTATGATTTTTAGAAGGATACATCTCTTGTAATTAAGATAAAATTACTTTGCTAGTCAACCGCAACCGAGCCGAGTGAACGATAACAGCTATGTCTTACGTCTCCCTGCTAAAAAATATACCAGAAATCCTCAGCCAACCAACTGGGATAGCAGCAATAGCCTCCCTTGGCATTCACGGTGCTATTGCGTTGATTGTGCCATTGATGCCTGTAGACACTGCGCCATCTCCAGTATCAGCATCACCAAAATCAGTCGGGATCTTGGAATTAAGCCAAGCTGACCAAAGTCGTCTGCCACAAATGCCAAGTACCTTCCCCTCCGAAGCTACCTTGCAACCAGAACTTCCTCAGCAACCACAGCTGCTGTCGCCAAATCTGAATATCCAAGCTCAGAGAACTGTACTGCCTCCGTTACCGCTATCTGCTACTCCCTATAGACAGTCTGCATTGCCTTCATTTAGGACAGCCCCTAACTATCGGTTTTCTCCTAATCGCAATGTTTCTTTACCCCAAAGGCAGCCTACAGCTATGCGTGAGTCAGTACGTCAAAGTACTGCACGTCAGACTGCGCCGGCAGTTCCCAGAGAGGAATTTCGATTTGATCCCTCTGGTTTCAATGCTGCTAACCAAAGATTTACAGCATCCACTCGGACTTTTAATCAAAGTGCAGTTAAATTGGCAGTCCAACCGATACCTGTAGACAGATTGCCAAAAGCAACTGCGTCTGAAATACCTGGTGAATTACCAAATACTCGGCGCACTAACACAGCCACAAATACCAATCCACAAATCACACAGCCTGGTAACGAATCTCTCATCGCTCGCCTCCAAAAAAACCCCCAGCCTCAAGACGAGGTAGCCCTCAGAAATCCCAATATTCGCACATCGCAGCCGGAATCTATAGCCAAAGCATCTGATTTGACTTTAAAACCAGTAAATGAACCACAAGGACTAATTGCCCAGTTAAACTCATACGAAAGTATCAGACAAGAAATTCAGAAAGCATACCCCAATTCCCAAGAAAAACCAGTTATTCGGGAAACAGTTGCGGCAAATAAACCAAATATTCAAGGTACAGTCTTGGGTTTCTTAGTGGTAGATCCTGAAGGCAAGGTTTTAGATATTAAATTCCAAGACGAATCAGTTTCTAGTGAATTAAAATCGAAGGCTAGGGAATACTTTAGTACCAAATCTCCTAAAGGAGATCAGCGAATCAGCAGTTATCCATTTAGCCTCCGTTTCCAAAACGACGGCAAAACTGCTGCAACTACTCAAGAACAGTCACCCGCAGCTAGTCTCCAACCATTACCAGAACTGCGAATCTCAAATGAGGAGTCAGTACCCACAGCTACTAGAAGACCCGAAGCTAATAACAGTTCACTGTCCACTACTCTAGAATCTGGCCAAAAACTTATACAACAGTTGCGCCAACTCCAAGAGGAAAGAAAAGAGTCTAATTAAAAGTAACGGGGATTGGGAAGTAGTTTAAGTTTCCCCACCAACTACTACATCTCTAATTCTGAGACTGGGGCCGCCACAACCAACAGGGAGGCCATTCTGTCCACCTTTACCGCAACCACCAGACTCATCCCAATAAAAGTCATCACCAATGGCTTCAATGTCCGCTAGGGTTTGGAAAACATTACCCGAAAGTGTGACATCTTTTACAGGTTCGGCTAGTTTACCGTTTCTGATCATCCACGCTTCCCCAGCACTAAAGGTGAACATTTCCCCGTTGGTCATGCCACCTAGCCAGTTACGGGCGTATACTCCTGATTTTATGCCGGAGAATAAGTCGGCAACTGGTGTTTTACCTCGTTGAATCCAGGTGTTTGTCATTCTAACAATGGGGTTAAAGTGGTAATTGAGACAACGTGAATTACCGGTAGGCTGTTCTTCTAATTTGCCTGCGGTTTCACGAGAATGTAAACGTCCTACTAAAATGCCGTCTTTAATTAGTTGCGTAGTAGTACTGGGCGTTCCTTCATCATCGTAAAAATAACTACCTCTATGACCTGCTGGGGCAGCACCATCAAAAATTTGTAGTTCTTCTGTGCCGAACCGTCGGCCAATGGTCATGACTTCTAAGAGGTCTGGGTTTTCGTAAGCCATATCAGCTTCGGAAAGGTGTCCAAAGGCTTCGTGAACAAATAAGCCTGTGAGAATGGGGTCAATGACTACTGTGTAAGTATTGCCTTTGACTGGTGGTAAAGTTAAGGCTGCGATCGCTCTTTGGGCTGCACTTTTAACTTGTTCGTCCAAAACTGTTAAATCTTCGTAGGCTTTGCGAGAACCAGTGGTTTCTCTGCCCGTTTGCACCGTTTCGTCGTTTCTGGCCGTGGCGGCAAAACGCATTTCCATATCTACCCAAGATTGTTCGATGAAGGTTCCTTCTGAGGTAGCAATAATTACTTTTTGGGCGCTGTCACCGTAGCGGACTGAGGTGGTAGTGATGCGATGATCAAGGCTTTTTAATAAGTCAGTATAGCGATCGCACAGTTCTTTTTTCTGCCTCACCGGAATTTTGCGGGGATCAGTGCCTGTGAGGGGTAGTTCACATATTGCTTGTACTGGGTCAATGGGAGCGAGGATAGTCTGTTCATCACCTACCATCCTAGCTGCGGCGATCGCTTCTTCAATTCGTTCTTTGATGGTCGCTAGTTGGTTAAAACTACTGAATCCCCAGCCACCTTTATAACAAGCTCGAATATGTCCACCAGTGGAAATGCCTTCACTCAGGGTTTCTACTTGGTCGCCACGTAATAAAATATCTGTTCCTTCGGATTGTTCGAGGCGGATGACTAGGTAATCTACACGGGGTGAGTAGCGGGTGATCAGGTCGGAAAGGATGTTTTGGGTGTCGGTGAGGGTGGTTGGCATTTGAGGTAAGATTTAAACGCAAAGGGGCGCGGAGGTTAGCGCAGAGGTACGCGGAGGAGGTGTTTTTCGGCTATTTTCCAATAGCGGGAGAATCGTTTTAAATCAATATAGCCATCGTATTCAAGGAATGGTTCTGTTTCCCAGGTTTCCAGACGTAAGGTTTTTTCTATTTGGTCGCAAATGTGATGAAATCTCGGACTAGGGCTGGTGGTTGTTACGACTGAATCGGCATGGTTTTCTTGGGCAAATGCTAAGATTTCTTCGGCTACTTTACCACGGCGAATGGTTACGGGTATTTCTAATAAGCATTCGTAAATAAATGTGATGCGTTTGAGGCTGAGTTGCCATTCTGTTATTAAGGCTTCATCCCATACCCAGATTGCTGGGGCTTCGGGGTATTCTTGTAAGGCGGGGTTGTCGGGACTCAGGCAGTCTCCGTGTACCCAAACGATTGGTTGACTCATTTTTTACCTTTTTTGCCTCTTTGCCAGCTTTGACTATTAGGTTTTTTGATAAATTCACCTTGGGGAAATAGTCGCTGTTCTAATTCTTCGTAGCTACCTTCAAAATCACAATGACCGTAGAGGGGACATTGGCGACAATAAACACCTTTGGTATAACGTTCTAAATTCTCACGATTGAAAAAATAAGGTTTATGACTAAAGGTGCTGGCTACCCATTGCCATGACATATTATTACTGGCAGGGTCGCCATCTAGCAGGTGTTCTAAAAACCATTTGGCTCCGGCTTGCCAACGAATACGCCGCCAATGGACAATGTAAGCGGCTAACCACATCCTGATATGGTTGTGTAAGTAGCCAGTTTGACCTAATTCATGGCTAAAGCTATCAATACAAACCATTCCTGTAGTCCCTGCGGTGATATCTGCTGGTAGTTTGTCAGCGTAATCTGTTGGAGTGTACCCAGTTTTGTATTCTTCTTGATCTTCCCAGATGCGATCGCCTAGTTTCTCATATAATCTCTGCCAATAGTCACGCCAGCCTAATTCATTAATCAATTTACTAGCATCATTAGGGTCTTGTACTTTTTCCAGCACATCATCCCGAACTTCGCGCAAGCTTAAAACCCCATAACGAATATAAGGCGAAAGTCTCGTAACAGCACCAGTTAAAGAGTTACGTGTTTTCGCGTAATCCACAGGATTAACTTTTTGCAGTGCTTTCTCCGCCGCTTTACGTCCTCCCACAGTTTCACTAATATGATCATCCCGTTTTGCTGCATCGGGGAATTGTTCGCGGAGATAAGCGATTAACTCATCGCGGTTACTAAAATCACGGCGCATATTTTTTAATTCGTAATTCGTAATTCGTAGTTCGTAGTTCGTAGTTCGTAGTTCGTAGTTCGTAGTTCGTAATTCGTAATTCGTAGTTCGTAGTTCGTAGGTAGGAAAAAACCCTT
>NZ_JAYGHH010000024.1:62696-71988 GCF_034931045.1 Nodularia sp. UHCC 0506 | reverse complement strand
GTAACAGTGCCGGTGTTATGGGATAAAGAAAAAGGGACAATTGTTAATAATGAATCCCGTGAAATCATTCGGATGTTTGATACACAATTTAATGATTTTGCTAAACAAGATACCAATTTTTATCCCGAAAGTTTACAAGAATTAATTGATGAGACGATTGATGCTATTTATCAGCCGATAAATAATGGTGTATATCGGGCGGGATTTGCTACTTCTCAAATGGCTTATGATGAGGCAGTAACAGAGTTATTTGCAGCCCTTGACTACTGGGAGAATATATTAGGAAAACAGCGCTATCTCTGCGGGGATCAAGTTACGGAAGCTGACTGGTGTATGTTTACTACTTTGTTGCGTTTCGATGTAGTTTACTATGTGCATTTTAAATGCAATTTACGCCGGATGGTTGAGTATCCTAATTTGTGGAATTATCTTAAGGAACTTTATCAATTACCAGGGGTGAAGGAAACTTGTAATTTTGATCATATTAAACGGCATTATTACAGGAGTCATCCGAATGTTAACCCGACTCGCATTGTGCCTAAAGGCCCTGTGATTGATTTTGATGCACCTCATAATCGGGATGAAGTGGGAAAAAAATAGCAGCACTCAGCACTTTCCTTTCCCCACTCAGCACTCAGCACTCAGCACTTTCCTTTCCCCACTCAACACTCAGCACTCAGCACTCAGCACTTTCCCCAGTGTGGCGGTGAAGTCGGGGTAGGAAATGGCCGCTGCTTCTGCACGGTGAATGGTGGTGATTCCAGTGGAAACTAGAGATGCGATCGCTAGACTCATAGCAATGCGATGATCTGTATAACTATCGACATCTGTACCCATTAAAGGCGTACCACCAGTAATTTCCATCCCGTCGGGTAATTCGCTGACTTTTGCGCCCATTTTGTTGAGTTGTTGCGCCATCACGGTAATGCGATCGCTTTCTTTAACTCGCAATTCAGCTGCATCCCGAATCATCGTTGTACCTTCGGCGAATACTGCGGCTACTGCTAAAATGGGAATCTCATCAATCATTCTGGGAATAATATCCCCGGCAATGGTGCAGCTTTTTAACCGACTAGAACGCACTCTAATATCCGCTACTGGTTCCCCAGCTACTTCGCGCTGATTTTCTAGTTGAATATCAGCCCCCATGAGTTCTAAAGCCTCTAAAATCCCGGTGCGGGTGGGATTAACACCGACGTTTTCTACTACCAATTCTGAACCGGGGACAATTGCCCCAGCTACTAACCAAAAAGCGGCTGAACTGATATCTCCAGGAACAATCACTTTTTGTCCCCGCAGTTGCGCCGGTCCGATCACGGTAACGCTGTTGGTTTCGGGATCAATAGTGAGTTCTGCACCAAAAGCCCGTAACATCCGTTCGCTGTGGTCACGAGAAAGGGCGGGTTCGGTAACGGTGGTTTTTCCGGCTGTTAATAAACCTGCAAGTAATATACAGGATTTAACTTGGGCGGAAGCGATGGGGGAATGATAATGAGTGGGTTTCAGGGCTTGTCCTTGAACTGCTAAGGGTGCTAAAGAATTACCCTTACGTCCCCAAATTTCTGCGCCCATTTGTTGCAAAGGTTGAACTACACGGGACATCGGACGCGATCGCAAAGAACTATCTCCTGTGACTGTAAAGAACCGCCCTGGATGAGAAGCCAAAAGCCCTAACATCAGTCTGAGTGTAGTGCCAGAGTTACCAGCATTCAACACATCCACTGGTTCTTGCAATTGTCCCAAACCAATACCCTGAACCTTAACTAATTCGGTGTTTAGTTCCGAAATTTGCGCCCCCATAGCTTGAAAACATCTGGCAGTGCTGCGGGGATCTTCGCCTAACAGTAGCCCTTGGATCTCCGTTTCACCTTGAGCGATCGCGCCTAACATTAAAGCCCGGTGTGATATAGACTTATCACCTGGGACACGGATACAACCCTGTAAAGACAGCCCAGCAGAGGGGCGATGGATAATTAACTTCTGAGAAAGGTCTGTTTGAGTTTCTACAGTTACGACAGCAGCCGACATGAGGTTACACTGGCTCTTGGATACACTGGAAGTTTGCCACAACTGGACACTTCCTGCTTAGTATAGTATCGTTTTTTGTCCACGTAAATTTGCCAAAATCGACCAAGTATATGATGAATCTTTACTTACATACTTTTTCAATGGGCAAAAATCACTCTCAGAGGTCTTGCGCTTCTTGCTACTGTCATTTGATATTTTTCCCAAAAAACTTTGATTTATAACACTAGAGAAGGTGTTTAAATTTATAATCTTTTATTTATTTTTAGGTTGATTTATTTGGCTTACCAAATCAGTATCATCAGTTAAGATTAAGGATGTTTGACTATTTACTGGCTGCTCCTGACTGTTAAAGATACTGGTGTTAATTTCATTTTGTTCAATAGCTTTTAGCCCTTATCGCTCCCATGCTGACCCACCACCGCAAGCCCGTATGTTTATCACTTATTTCAACTGATCTGCCATTCTGGTCTGTTGTTGAAACTGCGGGAACACTGTATCAAAAAGATACTGACCGATTCCATTTACTGTTGACAGCACCACCCCTAATTACCTGTGAATTGGCAAGTTCGCTGAGTTCCCAAGACATCTATCCTGAAAATCAAACCAACGTTCCAACCCCCAGCAGTCCCAGAATTTTGTGGCTGGAGATTTCCCCCTACCGGGTAATCATGACCATGCAAGGTAACGGTCAAATTAGTTACCGCCATTTCTGGGAGCAAGGGGTTTATGGTGTCAGCCGTTATTGGTTGCCCACTGAATCATTACAACCTCATAATCCGATTCGTTTACGAAATTTCACAAAAACTCTGTCACTGACCGGAAACCACTTACCAGAGCATTTACGGGTGGAATACGAATTATGGGCAGATAAAGTCCAGATGGGAAGCTATATCCTCAATCTGGAAATTAAACACTAACGCTGCCGCAAGGTGGAAGTCAAAAGTAAGTTTTTGGACATGGTATGGCTAACCAAAATAACTGGGTTCGTTACCTGGTTTCCATTTGATATTGCAACCAATACTGGGCTTTTGTTCCATTGTTATGGGTTTATCCGCCAATACGCAGGCGATCGCGGCGCGTAAATCTGCACCTGTTACGGGTTTACCATTGCTTGGACGGCTATCATCCAGTTGTCCCCGATAAACTAGTTTACGTTCTGCGTCAAAGACAAAAAAATCAGGTGTGCAAGCGGCTGTATAAGCTTTTGCTATTTCCTGAGTTTTGTCATAACACAAAGGGAACTTAAAATCAAGTTCTATTGCCATTGCTTTTAAAGACTCTGGCGCATCATCTGGATATTTTTCGGCATCATTGGCGCTAATAGCCACAATTCCTAAATCACTAGAGAGGTAATCTTTTCCTAGACCTGCTAATTCTGTTTGGATATGTTTGACAAATGGGCAGTGCTGACAAATAAACATTACCAATAATGCTTTTTGGTCAGCAAAAGTGGCAAGGGAAATTGTTTTTCCAGATACCACTTCTGGTAGATAAAAATCTGGTGCTTGCGTGCCTAATGGCAGCATTGTCGAAGCAGTTAAAGCCATATTTTAGCCTGATCCTTTTATCTCAAAACGGCTCTTGCTATCAATCACTGTCAAAGTAACATGAAATTCTGCATAAAATTAAAGACGGGAAAATTCCCGTCTCTACATTTATTAAATATTAAATATTAAATTGTCAAAATTAGTTTTTATAGGCTTGTCAAAAGGCCAATGATACCGTGTCCTGTGCATACTTCTAATGCAATCAGAGAGACAAAACCAATCATTGCTAAACGACCGTTGAGTAATTCGGCGTAGGGAGTGAACCCAGTGCGATCGCCTTGCTCGTCTATATAAACCTTTGGTTCTATCGCAAAGTTGTTCATTAGACCTTGGTCATCAATAATACTTGTATTGGTACGCATATAATTATTTTCCGTTTTCCTGTGTATGTAAATAACTGTAACAGAGTTATTAAATTTTGTAAAGTATCTGAGTCTACTTAACGAGATATCATAGTAAATCGGGTTCACAAAGACATTTCATTAACAGGTTGCCATTTATCAATGCATCGATTTCGAGTAGAGGTTATTGCCAAAACACCAAACCCGCAACAAGTGGTTTATGCTGCGATGCACCAAGACTATACCGATGGCTTTGTGTATGACGAGCGCCACTCTTGGCCTTCGGAGTCACAATGCGGCGAAATTATTGTTAAGCGACTTTTGGCAGGTGAGAGGGGACACTATGGCCCGCTTGAGCATCCCCAGATTGTTTTTAACTGTGGTTATTTTCCTCACAGTGTGATGCAACAGGCTCGGACACATCGGGTAGGAGTATCATTTGATGTGCAATCTTTTAGGTATACGGGGAACCAGTTTATTGATGTAGTAGAGGGTAAAAAAGACATAGAAGATGTATTTTACTTGCGTCCCGTTGGTGATTACTCTGATAGACAAGGCAAAAAATATTACTATTCACCAGAACAACGAGCCGCAGATTTAGCATGGTGTCTCGAAGCAGCGAAGCGTTACAAAGCAGATTTTGAGGGGGGAATGTCTGAGGAACACGCAAGAGGTAAAGTACCTTTTGACTATCGCCAGCATTTTGTTGTGAGTTTCAATTTAAGGTCTTTCATGCACTTTTGTGATATGAGAAATAAGAAAGATGCTCAACTAGAAATACAACAGTTGTGTGAAATGATGTGGCCTTATTTTGCAGAATGGACACCTGCGATCGCACAATGGTATGAGAAGCAGCGTCAAGGTAAGGCGAGATTAGCACCTTAAATAGTCGGGTTTTTAAACGCAGAGGAACGCTAAGGTCACGCAAAGGTTCGCAGAGTTTTGATTACACCTCTTTTCCTTGGCGTTCTTGGCGTACTTGGCGGTTAGATAATCATATTTCCTTTCAGCAAAGCTACAGGGAAGTGTTGGAGTACATCACCAATTAACATGATTTTATCAGCGCTGACTATTTGCCCAGTAATAGTATCTTGCCAAACTGAAGGCGCATCTGATGGTAACTGAATATATGTATCATCCCAGACTTGCTTATTTAGGGGGTATTCTCCAGGTTGAATTAAACTGGTAAAAAAGCGGGGTGCAATGGTGATAATTGTCTGATTACTATGAATTCTTGCAAAAGCAATGATGTTATCTGCAAACTTTCCCTTAGTTTCTAAAGGTAGATAGTCACCTTGCTGGAAAGTTGTTAAATTTTCTCTTCTCGCTTTTAAAGCCTGGATAATTAGAAACAACTTAATTCTACTATCTTCTTTCGTTGCTAATAATTCATCTATTAATTTTAAAATATTAGTCTGAGTTTGTTCTTTAATCACTTTGAGATGAGACTGTCGCAGTTCAAAATCAACCGGACGGCGATTATCGGGGTCAACCATACTGAAATCCCAAAGTTCAGTTCCTTGATAAAAGTCGGGAACTCCAGGAGAGGTGATTTTTAGTAAAGTCTGAGATAAGGAATTGAACATACCATAGTAGGCTATGCGTCTCTGAAAAGGGATAAATTTCTGCAAAAATGTATTTTCATCCGAAGGTTCTAAAACTGCTGCAACAAACTTATTTAAAGCATTTTCATAAATTTCATTAGGTCGTAGCCATGCTGTGTAAACTTTCGCTTCTCTAGCAGCTTTGAGGACATAATTTTGAATACGTTGATAAAAGTCATTATACTCATGTTCAAAAAATGGAAATGCCCCAATTAGCATTTGATAAAAGTGATATTCATCGTTTCTGTCGGGCATAGGTAAACTTTTATTTATACTTGTTTTGTAATCACGATTAATTTCACAAAAGTCATAAACTTGTGTTTTCCACTCTTCGGGAATTTCTGATAAAACATTTAATCTGGCGCGGATATCTTCACCACGTTTAGTATCATGGGTGGAAGTAGCACTCATTGAGTGTAGCCAATTGGTTTTTCGCTGTTGATTAAAGTTGTGGAAATCGGCAATACTTACACCAAAGTTATCAGGATTCCCACCAACTTCATTTAAGGAAAGAAAGCGGTTATAAACATATAAAGCTGTGTCTTCAACTCCTTTGGCCATTAAGGGGCCTGTATATTGTTGTAGTCGCATGACAAAATAAAGCCATTGCTCTTGATCTTCTGGTGTGAGATAATTTTCATATTCAAGTAATAGCAGTTTTTTAATGAAAGTTAATTCATGGTGTAGTAGAGGAATATTTGATTTTGCTTGTTGAATTACAGCTTGGATATACTGACGGTCTGCTGGTGATATACCATCTTGGTTCGTGTAAGTTCGATAAGTTGGGAAGAGAGTTAAGACTTCTGCGATCGCGCGTTTTAAACCATTAATGGTAAAATCATTACCGTAACGATGTTTACTGGCTATTTTTTTTAAGATATAAGTTAAATTATCAATATCTCCAGCTAAATTTCTTTCTAAAATTAAATGCTTTTTATCTATAGCAAATTGCTCATAAGCTATTCTAAAACCTGTGACATTCCAATATATTTGGGTAAAATCTGCTTTACTGGCAGTTTGACAAAAAATCCCATTAAGATAATTTAAGAAATCATAACCTGTAGTACCCTGAACTGACCAATGCTTAGGTAATTCTTCCCCTGATTCCAAAATCTTTTCGACGGTGGTATATGTATCACCTATTTTTTCTTTTAATCTCTGTAAATATTGATTTGGGTCATAAAGTCCATCAATATGGTCTATGCGTACACCAGTAATTTGATTTTCTTTAACCAACTTTGTAATTAAAGCATGAGTATTTTGAAATACTTGAAAATCTTCGATATTCACAGATATTAATTCATTGACTGTAAAAAATCTCCTGTAATTAATCTCTTCTGCACCAACTTTCCAAAAAGCTAGGCGAAAAAACTGTTCAGAAAGTAAAGTATCTAACAAATTAAAGCTTTCTGGTTTACCTGGTTCACCATTAAAAAGTTGGAGATTTTCGTCAATAAATGTTTGAATTTCTGTATTATCTGTGTAAAGTTCCCATAACAACCCTTTAACAAAATTTATTTGGTCTTGTCTTTCTTTTGGAGTAGCTTCAGCCGGTATATGTTTTACTAGATAAAGAATGCCGAGTAATCTCACAAATATGGGATTTTTCTTGCCCAAAATTCGAGATAATTTGCCTATATTATGATTGAGAAATATCCCATAAGATTCCAATTTTAGAGGAAATTTAAAATCATAATAATTCACACTTAAACCATTTTGATCATATTTGATTTGGATTTCTCCATTTTCTAAAGATTCCCCGTAAAAATTACCAAGCAAAGGTGCTAAAATTGGTTGTTGACTATCACTAAATCCATTGCTGATAGGAGAATTCCAGGTAATGTCAAAATAGTTAGCATAAATAGAATTAATACCATTTTCTAGAACATCCATCAGATATTTATTTTGGCTATCATAAGCCATGTGATTGGGGACAATATCTTGCAACCAACCCATATTTTGCCGTTTTAATCCTTCAATTAAGGCGGTAAATTCTTCTTGTGTTCCTAATTCTGGGTTTAATTGATTGGGGTCAACTATATCATAGCCGTGGGTGCTTCCTGTTCTGGCTTGAAATATTGGTGAGGCGTAAAAATCGGAAATTCCTAATTCGTTCAGATAATTAATGATTTTTTGGGCTGAGTTAAAGCTAAATTCGGTGTTGAATTGAATTCGGTAAGTTGCTGTTGGTATTCGCATGGGGATAACTAATTCCTTTTTTTATCGTTCACGTAGTGCATACCACAGAGGCGCAGAGTTCACAGAGAAGAGGGCTACACCCCGCTACGCTAACGCGCAAAGACGCAAAGAAAAATAAAGGTAATTTTGGCATTTCATATTCTAATTCAGCTTTTAGTTCTTTCTCTCTCTGCGTTCTCTGTGTCTGGTGTGGTTCGTTATCTAAATATTTTTCATAAATTGCAAAGCTTTTTTTAGGTAGGGTTAATTCTTGATGTGATTGAGTTATTTCTGGTAACTGTGAACCGCTACCTAACCATTTAGTTTCAGCAGCATCTAAAATTTTGATCCAATTATTACCTGTAAATTCTGGGCTAAATGTAATGTCATCTGTATGAAAATTTATGGCACAGAATATTTGGTTTTCTTGGCTAGATTTAAACCAGGTAATTAGTTTTTTATCTTCATAACAGCCGATTTGTAAATTTTCTCTTTCGCGTTTCAATAAGGCTGGGTTTTGGTTGCGTATTTGCATCAATTTTTTGTAAAATGATAATAAAATTTCATGTTTACCTGATTGGCGTTTTTCCCAATTCAACTTACAATTGTTAAAAGTGTCTAATGATTCGGGGTCTGGTGGTTCTCCCTGGGAATGAAAGGCAAAAAATTCTTGTTTACGTCCTTCTCTAACTGCTTTAATTAAATCTGGGTCTGAGTGGCTGACAAAGTAGATAAAGGGCGATTCTTCTCCATATTCTTCTCCCATAAATAATAGGGGAATATAGGGAGAAAGTAATACTACGCCAGCAGCTAATTTTAAAGATTCAAAATTTACTAATTGTGATAATCTTTCGCCTAAAACTCTGTTACCTATTTGGTCATGATTTTGGATAGCTACTATAAATTGCGAGGGAGAGCGATCGCCTGCATAATTTCCGTGGTAACGTTGGCGATAATGGGAATATTTCCAATCATAAACAAAGCTGTTTTTGTAGGCTGTTGCTAAATGTTCACACTTGCCAAAATCTTCATAATAACCAGTGCGATCTCCTGTCAGTAAAGTATATAATGAATGATGAAAATCATCACTCCATTGAGCATCAATTCCATAACCACCTAACTCAGCCGGACGAATTATTCGCGGGTCATTTAAATCACTTTCAGCAATTAAATAAAGTTTGCGTCCCTGTTGCTGAGAAAGTGTAGCCACATTTTCGGCAAGTTCTGTTAAAAAATGTTTTGCACCAAAATCATAAATAGCGTGAATTGCATCTAAGCGTAAAGCATCAATATGAAATTTATCTAACCAGTAAAGTGCATTTTGAATAAAAAATTGACGCACATCATAACTATAAGCATCATCGAAATTAATCGCTGTTCCCCAAGGAGTGCGATAAGTTTCTGTAAAATAAGGGGCGAAGCGACTTGTATAATTACCTTCAGGGCCAAAATGGTTATAAACTACATCTAAAATTACGGCTATTCCTTGTTGGTGACAAGCATCAACTAATTGTTTTAACTGATTCGGCCCACCATAAGAATTCTGCACAGCAAAGGGATAAACGCCATCATAACCCCAATTGCGCTCGCCTGG
>NZ_JAYGHH010000024.1:38871-62661 GCF_034931045.1 Nodularia sp. UHCC 0506 | reverse complement strand
TTGCGCCACCGGCATGAGTTCAATAGCATTGATTCCTAACTCTCGTAAATCTGCAAGTCGGGGAATAATGGCTGCAAAAGTTCCTTCTGGAGTGAAAGTACCAACGTGCAACTCATACATAATCATATTTTCTAAAGGAATACCAGACCAATTGCTGTCACTCCAAGCAAAACTGTGATTTATGACTTGAGAAGGACTATGTACATCGATAGGTTGAAAATTTGATGCTGGGTCAGGTCTAGATTCACTATTATTTAATTGATATAAATAAAGCGTTCCTGGTTCAATATCTCTGGCGGTAACTTGCCAATATCCTCCTTCTTGGCGCATGGGTATTAAGCGCTGATAAGGAGAAACAACTTCTAAGGCGACGCTTTTTAAATAGGGTCCCCAAACTGTAAATTCACAAATACCGTCACCTAAATAATGAGTGCCTATTTTCATAATCAGAGAGATACTTCTGGATGATGTGTTTAAGTTTATGAGTTTAAGTAAGTGTGGTGAATAAATAAACATAATAGTGCCAATTTGAGCTTAATTCGGCAATGATATTTTTTATTCCATCGGTGGGAGGAAACATTATTTAATTAGTGAGGTAATTTGAGGTGGATTTATGTAAATTTCTTAAGTGTTGAAGATAACAAATTATCAAAGATTAATATATCTAATTGAGGGGATAACTTTAAAGTGTGAGTCTTGGAAGTTTAATTAACGAATAATAAATATCTACCCGTAGACTGTAATAGCAATGTAAATAAATTTTGTAATATTAGTACGAATGTTTTTAATATCTAGTTAGGAAATAAACAGCTATAAAAATGAAAGAATAAAAGCTAATAAACAATGGGGCAGTAATTAGATAAATAGAAAAATTTGCCCTAAATTAAGCACTTAAGGAGAAAGAAATATGCCACGACCGATTAAAAATTCAGTCATCGTGATTACAGGTGCATCAACTGGCATTGGACGTGCCACAGCGCTGGAGTTTGCCAAACAACGGGCAACACTACTGTTAGCAGCACGTAATGAAAAAGCTTTAGAGGAAGTAGCCCAAGACTGCCAACGCCTTGGTGCAACGGCTGTTGCTATGCGAACTGATGTTAGTAGAGAGTCAGCAGTTCAAGATTTAGCAGATGGTGCAATTTCTAACTTTGGCAGAATTGATGTTTGGGTGAATAATGCCGCCGTTAGTTTATTTGCCCGGTTTGAAGAAGCACCCCCGGATCTTTTTCGTCAAGTGATTGAAACAAATTTATTTGGTTACATTTATGGTGCGCGTGCTGTTCTACCGCACTTCCGGGAACAAGGTAGCGGCAATTTAATCAATGTTTCTTCTGTGGTTGGCGTAACTGGTCAGCCATACACCAGCCCTTACACTATCAGTAAATATGCCATTCGTGGACTTTCTGACTCTTTGCGAATGGAATTATATTTAGATAATGCTCAGGATATTCATGTCTGCACAGTATTACCAGGTTCTATAGATACACCAATTTTTCAACACGCTGCTAATTACACGGGTCGTCAGACTAAGGCAATGTCCCCTGTATATCCAGCGAAACAAGTAGCCGAGGCTATTGTGGGGTTAGTGGATAAACCACAGCGAGAAATTATTGTTGGTCAATCTGTTTACTTGATGCTTTTGCAAAAAACTTTAGCACCTGACCTTTTTGAACCAATGATGGCCAAGCAAGTTGACCAAGATCATTTTCAGGACCACAAACCAGCCCCCCTCAGTGATGGCAATGTATTTGAGCCAACGCAGGACTATACAGGTATCAGTGGTAATTGGATAGGTACTGGCGGACTCACATCCCAAGATGTTTGGGATATGGCTAGAGAGACAGCACAAAAAATTGGTTTACCTCTTTCTTGAAAGTATGGGGAGTGGGGTTAGTAGATTATGAATTTACGTAAGGGGAGATTACAGAGTCAATATACTGTTGTTAATGGTTTATCGATGCACGCGCGGGTATCAACTGAACCAGCAGATGCGCCTGTAGTGATTTTGGTGCATGGGGTTGTGGTTTCCAGTAGTTATATGATGCCAACTGCGGAATTACTAGCACCAGATTACCGAGTATATGCACCAGATTTACCTGGTTATGGTAAAAGCGACAAGCCAAAATACACGTTGGAATTGTCCGAATTAGCAGATAGTTTGTGTAAATGGATGGATGCAGTGGGCATTCAACGCGCCACCATGCTGGGTAATTCTTTTGGTTGTCAAATTATAGTTGAATTTGCTGTTCGTTATGGCGATCGCATCGAAAGAGCAATATTACAAGGGCCAACCATCGACCGTCACGCCCGCACCTTACCGCAGCAGATGTGGCGTTTACTACTCAATTCTCCCCTAGAAGACCCATCCCAAGCTCCTCTGCAAGCTTACGATTACTGGCGGGCTGGATGGCCGCGCCTTGTCCGTACCGTCCAAATAGCCCTTGCAGACCGCATCGAAGACAAACTACCGTATATGCACGTACCCACCTTAGTTGTACGTGGTCAACACGACCCAATTGTACCGCAGCAGTGGGCGGAAGAAGTAGTGCATCTTTTGCCCAATGCTCGACTCGTTGTCATTCCCGGTGGTGGACATACCCTAAATTACAGCAGACCCCTAGAATTAACCCGTGTCACTCGCGCCTTCATAGAAGCTAAAGACCTCCAAACAAAAAAACACTCAATCACCTAACACAAAAAGCCTCTCACAAACTCTTTCCTCCGTGTCCTCTGCGCCTCTGCGGTTCGTTTCAGGAGAAATTCAATGCAAACGCCCACATATAACCGGATATTAGCTTCCTTCATGGCACAATTCCGGGTTGCTCCGCCCTACATTGCCGGATTTGACTCTGGTACAGCCATGCTCCGCGCCACTGCTGCTTACTTGCGCGGAGATGATTTTCCGGGAATGGGGACATTGCCGACTGCTCTAGAACCAATTGCCACTGCTCTCAACCAGCTACCTCAACAAGCTAAAGAATTAATCTATACACTTGGTAGCGCAGGGGAATCCATCCCGCCAGGAAGATTGGGAGATGTCAGTTCTGAGGTAGTCTCAGAATGGATGGTCAGTGAATATCCCCAAAATAAATATCAAGCGGTCGCAATTGGTTCTGCTAGTGGGGCGCTAGTACATCTGTGTGCGGCCTTGGGTATGCCTTGGCTACCCCAAACTTTCCTGATTCCGGTGCTGTATCCTGAACTGCATCCCGATGAGCCAAAAAAGGCGATGGAATGGGGTAGACAGAAAGCCCAGCCCCTTTTGGATGCCAATCCTGATCTGCAATTACATCATATGTATGATCCCAGTCAAGACCGCTTGACTTTGCGGGGAATGACTTATTTTCGGGTAAAATATTTGCGTTTGAGTTCAGCTTATAAGCGCTTTTTAGAAAAGAATTTACCCAGAGGTGGGACAATTTTTATTGTAGAGTGTCAACGAACTTGGCCGACAACTTCCATAGGCGATCGCCATATTTTCCAATTTGGGGCGTTGGGTGGGGCGACACCAGAAGAATACTTTGACAACAGCGATACCTCCGGTGAGCTACGCAATCGCGTCAGGAAATACTTAGAAAAATACCACTCACATCGGCGACACTGGGACGCACCAACACCAGATAGAGACAGGCCGGAAGCAGAATGGGGCTTTGAAACTAGTTTACGGCAAGATGTGGAAAACTTTGCACGCGATCGCGGTTATCGTATTCGGCGAATTATTTTTCAAGAACCAGAACACCTGAGTCCTTTCGTAGCTGAATTTTATCGTTGGTGGTACAAACAACGGGGAATCATTGCTAATCGGTTGTTAGTAGAGTCTTTCATTTTACTAGAACCAATGTGGACTTTACGGACTGGCTCAGTCCCATTCTGGATGAAGTTTAACATGGAACCTTCCCTAAATTGGATTAAAGATTATCTTGGCAAAGCTGACCCATACGATGAAATTTTCATGATTCTCTTTTCTCATGGTGTAGAATCAGTTGGTTTACCTAGCATTGCCCAATGGCGCGAAGTTTTCAAATATGCAAGCCGACGGGGTGAATTTATCGGCATGGTAGACGCAGACTTTCCCCGAAATTTCGTAACATTAATTCGTTATTATACCGACCTCAAGCGCAATATTTCAGCCCGTTACCCAGTCC
Organism: Nodularia sp. UHCC 0506; assembly: GCF_034931045.1. Taxonomy (NCBI): domain Bacteria; kingdom Bacillati; phylum Cyanobacteriota; class Cyanophyceae; order Nostocales; family Nodulariaceae; genus Nodularia; species Nodularia sp. UHCC 0506. Next base: position 58,513 of record NZ_JAYGHH010000024.1, on the reverse strand, counting down.
CAGGCACTCTGAGTTTAGAACGATTAGATCAGTTTATTCAAGAAACAGGCGATCGCTTCCCCGTACAATGGCAATAATTAACAGCTTGTAATGAAAACTTTAGTCCTCTCCCCAACAATAATTAACAGCTTGTAATGAAAACTTTAGTCCTCTCCTCAACAATAATTAACAGCTTGTAGTGAGGACTTTAGTCCTCTCCTCAACGCCGATAACAAATAAGCTGCTGCATAACTAGATCACGCAATTTTTTATCCTGAATCAATTGAACAACACGCACAGCCTGATTATAATCACCAACTTGAGCTTTTAGCAAAGCGATTTTTTCTAAAGAACTAGCCCGGTCACTATCATCATCTACCACCGTCACATCTGGGGGACTACGGAAAGTTAAAACCCGTGATTCTGGGTCAGGAATAGTTTTAGCTGCGGCAAAAGCTAAATCCAAAATATCCTTAGCTAACTTAACTTTCTGAACACGAATATAAGTTTCAGCTACCGTTATCAAGGCGCTAGTTTTACTTTCTGGAACTTTAATATTTTGATGAATCTCTTTAACAATATCAATTGCTGCTTCGCCATTTTCAATAGATATTTTAGCCAATTCTAGCAGCTTGTAACTTCTTGTGTCTGTAGACATCACTTGTACAACCTGCAACGCCGCCGAATATTGTTTAGCTGCAATCAAAGAGTTTGCTATTCTTAGTAATTGTTCTTCAGGCGGAGAAGAATTTTGTTCAGTGGTAATAGACTTGATAGCTTCACCAATAAATTGATTGCCTTGCTGCTGATTTTGTAGTTTAAAAAAAGCCTGGGCAACACTTGCTAGACCCACAGCCCTTTGTGAAGGGGCTAATTTTCTCGCTTCATTACTCGCTTGAGTTAACAGTTTATCTGCTTGCGGCGTTTTTCCAGATGCACCAGCAATTAATGTTAAAGTATCCACTCGATAGGGTAAACTACCAGCATTACTAATTTCCTGAGTAATAGCTAGAGCTTTTTCTATTTGTTTATTTTGAGCATAGGCATAAGCCACTTTTTGTAAAAGTTGATTACGTTGATTAACATCAGCTTGATTTAAACTTTGAGCAGCTTGTAAAATTACTTCAAATTTACCTGCTTTAATTGCCGCATCTGCAATTCGTAATAACCAATTTTCTCTGCCTATAAATTCATGTACTTTCGTATGATGCCATAAATCAAAAGCTAGTTTATATTGTTGATCAGTAATGGCATTTGCCAATATATTCTGTACATATCCTACTGAGTCTGAACCCTCTGGAGTTTGAATGAGGGGAATCATTTGCGTGATAATTTTATCGGCTGTTTGCACCTGTCCAGCTTTACTATATTCATTGGCAATAATACCCAGAGTGACCGCTCGTTGTTCTGGCATTTGCAGTTGTTTGGCTGCTGTATAAGCTGCATCTCTCTGCCCTCTTTTGGCATAAAGTTGGATTAACGGTGCTTGAGCATAATCATTATTACCAACTACTTGCAATGCTGAATTAAAAGCTGATGCTGCTAGTTTTTCTTGCCGGTCATTACTAAAAGCTAGAGCAATTTCTACCAGACTTTTAGACTTAAACTCAGATGTTTGAATATTTGCGGCTACTTTTTGGGCGGCTGCTAATTGATTTGTTTTAGCTAACTGTTTTACCACCTCAAATAATATCCGGGAACGGTAGTATATTTGTGATATTTCTGGAGCTATTTCTAAAGCAATTGCAGTTTTACCCAATTGAGTATATGTAATAGCAATAGGTTCTAACACCCAAGTTTGACGTAGGGGATTTTTACTTTCAATCCGTCGGGCAAATTGTAGAGACTGGTTTAAAATATTTTCTGCTTGTGCTGTTTGTTCAAAAACCAGATATTCTTGAGCAATGGGAGTTAAGGCTTTAGTTTTAAACTCGTTTCCTTGAATAAATTTACTAGCTGCTAATGCTTGATTTAGCAATGATAAAGACTGGGAATAATTAGCAATTCTAGTTAAACTTTTGGTTTTAACAAAACTGTAACCACTATTTAAAGTTTGCGTCAGGCGCGTAACCGAATTTAATAAATTATTGATTTGTCCTTTTTGGCTAGGTTCTGATTGTTTAACTAATCTTCCTAAAAGTGATTCTTCCACTACGGAACTATCTATCAGTTGATTGAGTAAATTGGTTGTCAGTCTAAAATTATTAGCTGTCAATGCAATTTGAGTAGCTTGGGTCATTGGCCCAATAGCTTGCTCATTTCTGCCTCCACTAATCGCCTGTTCAGCATCCGATACCAGTTGGATAATTTTTAGCTCTGTATTTTGCTGCTTTTGTTGCTGACAATTGCTGGTTGAGGCTGATAATGCTAAGGAAAAAATTAGATGAATAGGATCTAATAACAATAACAGTGATAACGTTAAAATAGAAAATTTAGCGTAATAATTCTTCATATTGAGGATTTTCAGGTTTTTTGGGGAACTCTAATTTTATATACAGTATATTTTGTGGTAATTACGGCTAAAAATGTTCCTAAAAAAAATTAGTTGCTATTTCCGAAACAAGGCTGACAAAGACTGTAGACAAAGGATATGTTAGTGTTTTAACAATAGCCTTACTGTAGCAGTTATGGTAAAAGAATTAGCGATCCAGACTTGCGGATTAACTAAGCAATTTGAACGACACGTTGCTGTCAATGATGTTGATTTAGAAATTCAGGTGGGTGAGGTGTATGGACTAATCGGGCCAAATGGTGCTGGTAAAACAAGTCTGATCCGAATGTTGGCTGCGGCGGAAGAACCAACTACAGGTGAGATTTATATTAATGGCGATCGCTTGCGGCTTGACAAGAGTAATTCTAGCATTAAGCGTCACTTGGGCTACTTACCTGATGATTATCCCTTGTATGAAGATTTGACAGTCTGGGATTACTTGGATTATTTTGCACGGTTGTACCGTTTGCGAGAACCACGACGCACTCAACGCTTACATCAAGTTTTAGAACTGATCCAACTGGGTAATAAACGCCACAGTCTCATTTCTACCCTATCAAGGGGGATGAAACAGCGTTTAAGTTTAGCTAGAACGATTATTCACGAACCAATTTTACTACTTTTAGATGAGCCTGTTTCTGGGCTTGACCCCATTGCAAGGATGCAGTTTCGGCAAATTATTAAATCATTGCAAGAAGCGGGGATGACAATTTTAATTTCTTCCCATGTTTTGAGTGATTTAGCTGAACTCTGTACTTCTGTCGGCATTATGGAGTTAGGTTTTTTAGTGGAAAGTGCGTCACTCCAAGAACTTTACAAACGACTTTCTCGCCAACAAATTATTATATCAACTCTAGGGAGTTTAGAATCTCTTGAAAGTGAATTAAAAAATCATTCTTTAGTGAAAGAATGGGAGAAAATACTAGGTCAAAATAGCTTGCGAGTTAATTTTTCGGGTACACAGGAAGATTGTGCTGATTTATTGCGATCGCTCATTGTCTCCAAAGTTCCCATAACTGATTTTCACTGCATTCAAGAAGATTTAGAAAGTATTTTCTTAAAATTAGGACACAAACAAGCCTCTTGATGAATTTATAATTTTAGTTGTTCCTTTTTGGAGTTGTAAAATATGCCTAATTTCAGTTCTAAACTCAACGAATTAAATCCTCAGTTCTTACGAGAACTTAAAGGGCGTTTAAAACCACGCACCCTTTTATTAGCAATAATTATATCTTTCATTGCTCAGGTTATTTTTATAGAGCAAGCTACAATCAATGACACTAGATTTTATCAAGTAGTTTTTGATTGGTTCAGTTTGATAGCAGTTTCTGTCCTCTTAGTCAGTGGAAGCCATGCACTCATCAATGATATAGCCAATGAAGAAAAACGAGGCACACTAAATTTTATCCGTCTTAGTCCCCAATCATCTCAAAGTGTTCTTTTTGGTAAAATGCTGGGGGTTCCTATCTTTTGGTATATTGTCATATTACTGGCAATTCCCTTTCATTTGTGGTTAGGTATAAATGCAAATTTACCCTGGCATCAGATTTTAATTTTTTACGTAATTGTGTTAGCCGCTAGTATTTTCTATTATAGTGGCGCATTACTATTTAGCTTAGTCGGTTCTTGGTTAGGTCGTTTCCAAGCTGGGTTATCAAGCGGCTTTATTATAGTTTTCTTGCTATTGACGCAGAGAGACTTGTATGGGAGGATGACAGATTTTCTGGTAATCTTGAGGCTAATTAATCCCCAATATTTTATTCCTAGTTCTAGCAATAATTTTAGCCTTGTTGGTTTCCGTTGGTTTGGTCTACCATTAGGAAATAATTTTGCTATTGTCGCCGGATTTAGTTTATTAGTTTACTCCATTGGAACTTACTTTATCTGGCAATCTATAGAACGTTGCTATCATGCTCCTCATGCCACAATGTTGAGTAAAAAGCAGAGTTATTTCCTAACTACTAGCTTTACAGCTATTACATTAGGATGCGTCAATTCTCTAAATAAGGAATCTTTGATCAGTTTAATATTTCTGAACTTTGGGCTATTCTTATATCTAATTGCGGCACTAACACCAAATCGTCAAACACTACAAGACTGGGCAAGATATCAGCACATTTATCGTGCTAAACATCCAGGAAAGCGCAAGTTAATCAAAGATTTAATTTGGGGAGAAAAAAGTCCGGCTATACTAGCGATCGCTATCAATGCTGTAATTGTTATTACCAGTTTAAGTATATCGATTTCTTTGTCATTTAATCATGGAATTGAAATACTTAACGCTGTGGTAGCTGTAATCTTTGCATTTAGTTTATTACTGATTTATGCAGCCTTCGCTCAACTAATGTTATTTATGAAAAATGAACAGAGATTATTATGGACTAATACCACGCTGGCTGCTGTAATTTGCTTACCACCAATTGTTTTAGGAATTTTACTTTCTAATACTAATCACCAATTTATGTGGTTATTTTCTATAGTTGGGCCAGCAATCATTTTATGGCCACCAAATAATCTTCCTTTAAGTGCAATGATGACTTTTTTAGCAATTTTGGCACACGCCACTATTTTAGGTTTATTACTGTTCCAAACCAAACGCCTATTGCAAAAAGCAGGAGAATCAGCAACAAAAGCACTATTAACAGAAGCTTAGAAACTGATAAAAAAGCCTATTAAACCCTCCTCTCTTTGCGTCTTGGCGGTTTTTCATCAATAAAACTGAGAAAATATTTTGTTAGACTTAGGACACAAAAAACATCTTCATCAGTCAATCATAACTAAGTAGGTAGGACAACACCAAACTATATTACTAAAAGTCAACAGGGCAAAAATCCTTACCAATGATGACCCCATCCATTAACTTTATTTACACCCACTTACTTACTGTCTATTATTGGAGTTAGCAATTATGCTCAATCTCAAGCACAAATTAAACGAATTAAACCCTCAATTCCTCCGAGAACTAAAAGGGCGTTTAAAAACGCGCAACATTTTGTTAGCAGGATCTATATCATTGCTTGGTCAGTTTATACTCTTCATGTATTTCCAAGTACAACTGCCGCCAAGTCTGATTAAATTACCACACGCTAACAAGTATTGTACTGGTCAATTAAAATATAGTTTAAATGACTGTATTTTCGACAATTCTAATAACATAATTATCAACTGGCAATTATGGTATCAAGACGTTTTTAACTTGCTCAGTTTGTTGGGAGTTTTTGCTATTTTAGTTGGTGGAACCTATCTACTCATCAATGATTTAGCCACAGAAGAAAGACGAGATACGCTAAACTTTATTCGTCTTACGCCCCAATCACCGCAAAGTATTCTTTATGGTAAGATGCTGGGCGTACCGATCCTTTTGTATGCTGTCATGTTGCTGGCAATACCTTTACATTTGTGGTCAGGTTTAAATGCCAAATTATCATTGAATCAAATTTTGATTTTTTATGTAATTTTGTTCGTTTCTAGCCTGTTCTACTACAGTGGTTCATTGCTATTTGCCTTAATAGGTTCTTGGCTAGGTAGTTTTCAATCTTGGTTAGGAAGCGGGTTTGTTTTGGTTTTTCTATTATTTACTGAACAAGCACTGAGACATGGAACAGCAGTTAGTAATCCCATAGTAATATTGAGTTTAATCAGTCCCCAATATTTTATTCCCCATGCTTTAGCCAATTTTGAACTTGATAATTTTCACTGGTTCGGCCTACCATTAGGAGAAAGTTTTGCCCTTACAAGTGGCTTTAGTTTATCGGTTTATTTAATTGGAATTTACTTTATTTGGCAATCTTTACAGCGTTGCTATCGTGATCCCAATGCCACAATGTTGAGTAAACAGCAAAGTTATTTACTAACTACTAGCTTTGCAGTTATTACTTTAGGATGTGCTAATTGGAATTCCTCAGACATCAAGGATAATTTTGCAGGGTTGATTTTTTTGAATTTATGGCTATTTTTGTATCTGATTGCTGCACTTACACCGAATCGCCAAACACTACAAGATTGGGCTAGATATCGGCATATTTATAGTGCTAAACATCCAGGAAAGCGCAAGTTAATCAAAGATTTAGTATGGGGTGAAAAAAGTCCGGGTGTACTGGCGATCGCCATTAATGCTTTAATTGCTATTAGCAGTTTAGGTGTATTTGTTTTTCTGGCATCAAATCAGCAATGGGACAATCTTAATGCTGTTGGGTCTTTAATTTTTGCATTTAGTTTAGTGGTGATTTATGCAGCTTTAGCCCAATTACTTTTATTCATGAAAAATGGGCAAAGTTTGTTATGGACTAATGGCATTCTGGGTGCTGTAATTATCTTGCCACCAATTATCTTAGGAATGTTGTTTTCTCAACCTAGTAACCAAACTTTTCTGTGGTTGTTTTCTGTAACTGCACCACTCCTATTTGTATACCCACCAAACCATAATTCTTTAGGTGCAATGCTTCCTTTCCTAGCAATTTTGGGACACGCCAGTATTTTAGGTTTATTGCTGTTCCAAACTAAGCGCCAATTACAAAAAGCAGGAGAATCAGCAACAAAGGCACTATTAGCCAAAAATTAGAACCTAAAAACTCAAAAAACACCCCAAATTTCCTTGTGGGATGAGTGTTATCACCCATCCCCTAATTATCTTATTTACCAACTAAAACTTCTTTCCTTTCGACTACTTGCGAGGTATTGTAGTTCGTAGCTAATTCTTGATAGACAGCCAGCGTTTCCTCATTCACACGCGCTGCGCTGAAACGCTGTAAATTTTCCTGGGCGCGACATTTCCACCTGTGTAACTGTACTTTATCTTTGAGTAATTGTGTTAAAGCTGTGGCTAAGGTTTGACTATCTTGAGGTGGAACTAAAATACCAGCTTGTCGATTATCTAAAGTTTCTGGGATACCGTCTATATCGCTGGCGATAATTGCACAACCTGCTTCCCGTGCTTCTGTCAGCACTAAACCAAAGGATTCGCAGTGTGAAGCCAGAACAAAAACATCCGTTGCTAACATATAGCGTTGCGGTTCTGGCTGGAAACCTTCAAAATGAATGCGATCGCGATAAATAGTCTTCTGCACCATAGCCTCAAACATCGAACGATCAGGCCCATCTCCGACTAAATATAGATGCGCTTGGGGAAACTTTTCTGCAACTTTGATAAAAGCTACAATTAAATCAATAATTCCTTTGCGAGAATACATCCCGGCGACAGTGGTAATTGCTGGACGCTGTAGAGGGAGTGGTTGATAATCTTGAATATTGCGATGTCGCGGACTATTTAATGTCCCGTTGGATACTACCCGTAGCTTTGACTTGGGGATACCACGCCGTTCCATTGAATTAGCCACTGCATGACTAACTGCAATTACCCGATCTGCCAATCCCATTAGTACTGCACTACGCTGAAACTCATTATGTACTGTGGAAACTAATGTATACTTACAGATGTTTTTAAACATCCCTGCTAACACAACCCCTGTCATCATGTGTGCATGGACAATATCTGGCTGAAATTCTTGGATCATCTGTTGATAACGCCAAGCAGCTTTCAGAATATTTAAAGGTTCCCTTGTCTGACTTAATTGCCAGTGTCTGACATCATAAAAATCTAATAATGCCTCATATTCTCCGCCATTGGAAACTACAGCCACAGTATGATCATTTTTACTTTGTAAACAAGCTAAGTCCACTGCCACATTAACAATTCCATTCCCAATGTTCTGCACATGATTGATGATATGTAATATCCGCATATAGTTTTTATCCTCAGATGTTAGTCAGCCTTAAAAAATATTTCATAAGAGTCTAAAAAGCGGTTAATAAATCCACGAGGTAAGCTTTTCATTTGGGAAACATAAGAAGCGATCGCTCTAGTTTTTTTAGCTTGAACTGGTGTGATCGAAAAGCAGTGCGCTGCTGCTATATCCTGTAACTTAAGCAAAATAAATAGTGGCGCTCTCCAGAATAACCAAATAGGATATTGAATCAATTCAATTGTTATATTATTTTGAGCGTAGATGCAGAGTAGCTTTTCGTCAGATATTGCGGCCTTGACTAATTCATAGGTAGCCTCATGATCTGTATGACAATCTTTATGGTGAGGTACATAAACTTCTTCTGGTTGATAATACTGAATTAGTGCAGATAGCTGAGAAATTGTTTGTTGTTTTTCTTCATAGTTTAAGTTTTTTAAATTCCCGTCTAGTTTGGCTAAAAAGTGGATGTTTGAAGCTTCTACTCCTAAAATTCCTAATGCTTTTTGTGCTTCTTGTTGGCGGACTTCGACAATAGTTTTTTGAGAATCTGAAACTCCTAATCCCTGTCCATCTGTCAAAAATACAACTATAACGGGTATTCCCTGTTCACGCTTATGAGCAATCATCCCCCCACACCCGAAGGTTTCATCATCCTGATGCGGAGAAAACACCATTGCTGATTTTTGGTTAAATTCTAAAGGCTGAATACCACGCAGTAAAATCCATCTGCACAGTAATCTAGAGTGAATGTATTGTAATTGCTCAAGCCAGGTATAAGGAAATATACTTTGTAAACTTTTCAAACGAGTTTTAACTGCCATCATTACTTAATTCCTCATAAAAAACAACTAATTTAATTAAGTTGCTCATTGTTTCTGGACAAGATTTGATGTTCAAGTGTTTTAACTCTTGAATCACAATTGAAATCAAATATAATTCCTTTTTTAAAATCTAGAAAACTTAATTTCTAGCACCGCAGGGCAGAAGTAAAAACTCAAAATCTCGCTTATAGAATACGCCTGTTATTCATTTCAAATGATTGTGCTAGTTCTGCCAACTTGTATTAAGGTACTGCACAACGATAACTTAATTATTGCTTGCTTCAAACTTAAAAATTTATTTTTTCTGTAAAGAAAGTCTGTAAATGTAAAATAATGTCTTTATTGATAGAATAATATTTCAAATTTTATGACTCAGGGGTATTGTGTTCCTGACATCCTTGTATAAAGTATTTTTTATACACTACATAGGGCTGGCTGAATAAATATAAAACCCAGATAAATCGAAGATTTGAGGCTGATAAAGCCGCAAGTATGTGCCAGGCTTCGCCGTGAGCGTCAGCCGAACGGTTTTTGAAAGATATACCATTAAAAGTGTGAATTTTGGGTTGAATTAATCAGAAAATTTGGGGATGACAGATAGCTGATACTGTTTCTTGTTCCCTACATCTAGAGAACAGTCAAAAACCCGCCCCTACGCAAAGAAATCCAGAAATTACAGATGTTTTCATGTATTTAAACCACATCTATCGCCAGGCATTGCGCCCCTAGCACTTGGTCTATCTACCTGAAAATAGCTGTAAACTGGATTACTATATCTCTGTGCTAACGCTTATAATTTTAAACGATACACAATCACTTTAGCTTTAGCATTTTCTTCGAGAAATACAAGATATTCCCCATTAGAACGCCGAAAAGCACGAATCCCATAAGGAATATCAATCCAACCACTTTCGTGGGCAACTTCTGGGCCTGGTTTTAAGTTTTTCACCAAAGCCCCTGTTTTGGCATTATAGATATATACTTCTGCTGTTTTCACGGTTACAGCAAAAACATAGTCTCCAGCTATACTCATGCTTGCGGTAGAAACTTCGCGTTTACCAGTGGTATCGTGGGGGACTACTATTCGCCAACGGGGTGTTCTATTTCCCTGACTCCAATTATCAAAACGCACAATCTCAGACCCCACAACTTTGGTGTCATCACCAACGGCTGGATGATCTACTGTGAAGCCTGATAAATACATTGTATCGGTTGTGGGTAAATACTCAATTCGCCGCAAATCGGTAAATAGGCTGGGGGTTTTTTGCTTTTGCATGGAACTATAGGTATAGATAGGGTTTCCATGAGTATCTAGTCCCTGCAAAGGATAGTGGCGAATACCTTCTTTAGTTCGCACAGTTTTCCAAACATCTCCTTTAGTATCTACCCACCATCCCCCGATGTAAGGATAATCTTCGCTGCTATCGTATTCACCTTGGTCAAATTTACCGTTATTGTTGCGATCGCGCCAAATCCATTCTCCTTTATCTGGTTGTTGTGGCGGCCAATTTCCCTGCACTGATTTTTCTCCACCAGGACGAGTCCCCACAAACATTCCCGCCGGAATCGCTATTTTGCCATCTGTTTTGGGATTGAAGCGATAAATTTGCAGAAAGCTTTCATACATATCGGTGAGAAAAATAAAAGGTTTCCCTTGGATACGGCGCACCCAGGTAGCATCCGGTGATGTATGCAAACGTGGATCTTGGGGATATTTAAAAGGATTTAATGTGTAGGCTTTGTAAGTCCATTTTTTACCAGCCGGCTGACTATAATCCATCCAAAATTCTTCTTGTTTAGTAAATAAATTTACTCCATCACTTTTGGGGTCGGTATCAGCATTATCAACAAACATTAATCCCATTAATTTCCATAACAACTTTCCTGATGAGGAAAACTTACGTAAATCTGTGCCGGAATTATTAAAACCATTACTATTTACATAAATATTACCTGTGGAATCTGCACCGACTCCGGTCAACCCGTAAAGTTTCAAATCTTTAACTTCACCAGGAACACCTCCATAAACTCCTCCTTGACTACCTAAAGTCCCAACCTGCACTGGCTGATTTTTAATTTGGTATATCAGCACTTGCTGACGAGGACCATTTTCGGCTACTAAAAGTCTGTCTTGAGGAGCAACTGCGATCGCACTTGGTTCTACAATCTGAGTAATCTCTTGGGGTAATTGTTTTCCCACCGGGGAATAATGCCCAATCTTCGCCGCATTACTGCCATTTTTGCGTTGAATAATCCACAAATTGCCTTGTTTATCAACAGTTATTCCCCCTGGTCTGGCTACACTAAAACTGCGTAGTTCTTTCATTGTCTCCGTGTTGTAAACACGCAAGCGGTTAGCAGCAGCATCACTTACATATAACTCATTTCCCCTAGTAGCTAATCCAGTAACTGCACTTTGATTACTGACAATTAACATACTCTTATCCCAACCACGTCCTTCAGTAAAAGGTGCAGATTTTCCAGATAAGTCATAGCGTCTGACACAATACCAATTTGTGCCTTTTGAGGGATAGTCTTGATCTTTTCTGTCCACAAAACCTTGATGCATGGCAATGTAAATATATTTACTGTTTGCCGTTACAGCTTGACCACCGACACGACTCCAGCCGTGGGTATCACTCAATTTACCAATTACATTGCCATCTTTATATATTCCTGCTTCTCTGCCGGCTTCATCCCAGATACTATTTGTATAAACTGTGCCATCAGATGCAACATACATTGCCTGAATATTATTTTGTACCCACTTTTCGCCACCACCAAAGGTATTACCAACCCAAGATGTTTGATATGTGGGTGGAGCCGTTCTACTGTTAGCCCCAATGGAGGTAAAAATTATGACTATAGCTATAAGCAGTAAAATATTAACAAATTTTAGTCTCTGAAAATTTCTATTTTGAAATTGCAACTGAATCGATTGATTAAGCCTTTGGCGTATTTTGACCAACTGCTGTATGATTTTATTTCGCATATAATTTTAAGCTGTTATCATGCAAGACATTCAGTGAACGGATTCAAGAAAGAATTCTCCTAAATATTTAAGTTTTAGGTAAAATACAATACATTAAATAGATGGATTTTTTAACTAGCTTCAAATTTCCAACTATTAATAATTTGCCAATCCCACCCTGAAAATTTTAGATACTTGTTTTGATCGAAACGGTTATATGTATTGCACTCAACTGCGGTTTTGGTATTTACAAACCTTTTGCTCATCATATTTAACATTTAATAACAAACAATTGTGAGTAAATATCTGAGGTTCATCAAATATTTACAAAAAAAATACAGATTTTTTATTTGCTTGTGATCATTTCCACTTTTAATTATTGGTATTTACCTGTGATTAATTAAAAACTAGTAAATATTAATACAAGAAATTGGACTAGATTCAGCCCGAACTAATTTAAAATATTTCCATAACCAGCCAAATTCTTGATAAGTTATGTTTTTCATAAAAATCTCTATAGAGGATGACGTAAAAGTTACTGATTCTATAGATAATGGGAGGATAAAAGTATTAGCAGCATCAAATAACTTCCGGTTGACTAAAAAACAATGTGCAAGTTTAGTATGAAATTAAACATATACGGAATGAATACATTATAGGAGCTAAGTAAGTGGAAGATAAAAAAGAAAATTTTAATTCAACATCTGCATCAATTGTTACATTGGGAATAGGATGGTTTCCCAAAACTCCTGGTGGATTAGAAAGGTATATTTATGAACTAACTCATAGATTAGCAGCCAACCAAGATCAAATAGAATTATGCGGTGTTGGGCTACCGGAAAATGAAGTAAATTTACCAATTAAACTGACAAATTTGGCTGATCCAGATCAGGCTATTTGGCAACGACTGCGATCTATTCGTCACCAATTTAAAAAAACCCGCAACAGCAAACCAGATGCAATTAATCTACATTTTGCACTATATAGCTTTCCCGTTTTGGATCTTCTGCCCAAAGGCGTACCCATAACTTTTAACTTTCATGGCCCTTGGGCATCTGAAAGCCAGCAGGAAACAGTTAGTAATCAACTCAATCTTTTTCTCAAGCGACGGCTAATAGAACAAAGTACTTATAATCGCTGCGATCGCTTCATTGTTCTTAGTAAAGCATTCGGTAACATTTTACATCAACAATATCAAATACCTTGGAAGAAAATACATATTATCCCTGGGGGAGTCAATATTAATTGGTTTCAAGCCAATCTGTCACGCCAAGCCGCACGAGAAAAGCTAGACTGGCCGGAAAATCGCCGTATATTATTTACATCCCGCCGCTTAGTACAGCGAGTTGGTATTGACAAATTATTACAGGCATTGGTAATCATTAAGCCACAAGTTCCCGATGTTTGGCTGGCGATCGCAGGTCGTGGTCATTTGCAAGCTAAACTACAACAACAGGTTAAAGAATTAGGTTTAGAGGACAACGTTAAGTTTTTAGGTTTTCTACCAGAGGCACAATTGCCCCTAGCTTACCAAGCTGCTGAATTAACCATTATGCCCAGTCAATCTTTTGAAGGGTTTGGATTAGCCGTGATTGAATCTTTAGCTTGTGGAACTCCAGTTTTATGTACTCCTGTTGGGGGAATGCCAGAAATTTTATCATCATTTTCACCAGATTTAATTACTGATTCTACCGAAGCAATAGCTATTGCTGAAAAGTTAGCACAGATACTTTTGGGTAAATTAGCAATTCCTTCACGATCAGTCTGCCGTGAGTATGCAGTTACTAATTTTGATTGGCAACAAATAACTCAGCAAGTGCGGCAAGTTCTCTTAGCTTGATACCATTATTCAACAATTGATTTTAGACTACACCACAGAAATAATAATATATGAAAATTTTGTTTTTAGATCAAAGTGGTAAACCTGGTGGGGCTGAATTGTGTTTAATAGATATTGCGAAACCATATAGCGATCGCGCCTTGGTAGGCTTATTCGCAGATGGTGATTTTAGAAAGTTACTACAGCAGCATCATATCCCAGTCACAGTTTTAACAACTCAAGCAATTCAAGTTCGCAAACAAAGCAATTTTATCCAATCTTTGGCAAGTGTAAAACAACTTTTACCACTATTAGCCAAGGTGATACAAACAGCTAAAAAATATGATGTCATCTATGCCAACACCCAAAAAGCCTTAGTTATTGGCGCATTGGCGAGTTTTTTTGCTCGTCGTCCTTTGGTTTATCATTTACATGATATTCTTTCTTTAGAACACTTTAGCCAAACTAACCTGCGAATTGCCATTACTTTAGCAAATCGTTTTGCCTCATTAGTAATTGCTAATTCTCAAGCTAGTCAAACAGCCTTTATTCAAGCAGGAGGAAAGGCAAAACTCACAGAAATTGTTTACAATGGTTTTGAGTTACAAAATTATCAAACTTCTGCATCTGAAGTTAAAGAATTACAGCAACAATTAGAAATAGAAGGAAAATTTGTAGTTGGACACTTCAGCCGACTTGCACCGTGGAAAGGACAACATATTTTAATTGCCGCTTTATCTCAATGTCGGCCAGAAGTGACAGTGATTCTCGTTGGTGATGCCCTGTTTGGTGAACAAGATTATGTCCAACAATTGCATGAACAAGTGGCAAAGTTGGGACTAGAAAACCGGGTAAAATTTTTAGGATTTCGCACAGATGTTCCCCAATTAATGGCAGCTTGTAACTTGGTAGCACATACATCAATAGCCCCAGAACCCTTTGGAAGAGTCATTGTTGAGGCTATGCTATGCGGTAAACCTGTAGTAGCTGCCAAAGCTGGGGGGGCGATAGAGTTAGTGGAACAGGGTGTTAATGGTTTTCTGGTGACACCAGGAGAAATTGAGGAATTGGCACAGGTGATCAATACTTGTGTTGCAGAAACAGAAATGACTGCAAGTATCGCTAATCGTGGTCAAGCGATCGCTAATCAGCGTTTTGATATCAAAACTATTAATCAACAGATTGCTCAACTATTAAATCAATTATCAGGTGACTACAAGCCGACTAATTCACGTAATTCAAAGTCAGTGAGTTGATGGGCGATCGCTAATCTGGCTAATAATTTAGCGACACTAAACTGGTTACGCAGATATTCTAACTGCGCGATCGCATTGGCTTTTTCCCCAGTTAACCGCATCTGAGTATCCATAGCTGTTTGATATTCTTGATTCACCAGTAGAACTTCAAAGCGCCGGGCTTTACGTTGGGCATCGTTTTTTAAATCCACATCAAAAGCAGCAGCACGATCCGCGTTACCTTCAAATCGTTCAATCTGCTGCTGCACTGCCATCAACTGAGAATCAATTTCATTCACCCGTTGGGCAGCTTCCGCGATCGCAGTGGGATAATTGCTAAGTTCTTCCATATCTGAGTGCTGAGTGCTGTTAGCGGTAGCGGGGCGTTTAGCCCGTGCTGAGAAAGAAGAAAAAGAAGAAGAGTAGTTAAGAGTAGAGTAAAAGTGCTGAGACAGGAGAACTCTGCACCTTCGCCTATGTTCTTACGCTACTTCTCGTAATTGTGACGGGATATTTAACTCTGCAAATGGCAGCGAGAGTTGTTCAGATTGAAATGCAGCAGCTTGTTCTAAAACTTGGACTTCAATATTCACACTCACTAAATAACTACCAGTATCATTACCAACAGCTTCAGCTATTAATTTAGCAATGTCCGGGCGTTTTGCAGTCAGTGGGTCACGTAAAATACACCGATCCCATTCATGCTTGGCAGTCGGATTGAGGTTGAGAATATAATGCTTAATCATTGGACTAACCCTTAAATCCATCTTCCAGAACTCTTTGGCAATGCCGTTTTGTTCGCACTCGGCTTAGTGAGCGCTATACCTTATTATAGTACAAGTGTTCTATATTGACAACATCCTATTTGCTGGTCATTTGTACTCATAAGTAATAGACATTTAGTAACAAAGAATACAGAGACGCTGTATGCAACGTCTCTATAAGAGTTCAGCGAAGGCGCATATTTGAATTCGGTCAATGACGAATTACGTTAGCGAAGCTCCTCTGAAAGAGGCATTACGAATTACGTTAGCGAAGCTCCTCTGAAAGAGGCATTACGAATTACGAATTATCAATTACTCTCAGATTTACCATTCACTTCCGAGTGTAGTAATTGACCTTCATTTAGCCAAATACCCTGTTGAGGGACAGGAATAACAAATCCGGCGTGATCAAAGGCGATTTTCAAGCGGCGGCGAAACTCCCGACCCACATCCCACTGCTTGAGAGGTAATGTTTTAATCCAGACACGAATCATCAAACCGCGATCGCCAAAGTTATCTATTCCTAAAACTTCAGGTGGTGCTATTATCAGACGTTTCCATTGAGAATCTTGATTCATCTCTGAGGCTACTTGGTTAAGCAGCTGCAAAGCATCATCAATATTATTTTGGTAAGCAACTGGAATAGTTAAATCGGCGCGTGACCAACGGCTAGAAAGATTAGCCACAACTTTAATTTCACTATTAGGAATCGTAATTAAACGCCCTTCGGCATCTCGCAATTGAGTAATCCGTAGATTGAGATTTTCTACTAAGCCTCCCACATCTCCCACAACAATAACATCACCTAAAGCATACTGGTCTTCAACTATGACAAGAAAACCGTTAATGGCATCTTTAATTAAACTTTGGGAAGCCAGAGACAACGCCACACCAATTAAACCAGCACCTGCTAATAAGGGAACAATATCTATACCCAAAGAAACCAGGGATAGTAATATCCCAACTGCCAACCAAATCCCAGTTGTAATACTTTTAGTTACACCGGAAAATGTCGAAACTCGCAGTTCCATTCGTCTATTAGCTTCTGAATTTAATAAAACACCACTGCTGATCAAAGTAGAAGTGAAGCGATCAATAAGAGCGTAGGTGAAACGAATTGCCACATAAATTCCTAGTACCACAATACCCAATCTCAAAGGAATTTGAGCAGCTGCAAGAATCCCCACCTGAAATGCTCGTGTATAAGGAAATAGACCCAATATAAAAACCATTCCACTTCCCCAAATTCCGGATTGAGTGATTTGAAATAGTCTTTTTTTAACCTCTTGAATATCTTTATCTTGTTGTTTATTCAGTTGAGTTGTCAGTTGTTGGGCATTATCTGAAATCGGGAGGATTGGGTGTGTTGAATTTTGTTTAGAACGGCGTTGAAAGTAATATATTCCCCCACTCATCACAATAATTAACAGTGCAGTACCACCAGCAACTTTAGCTTGCCTAGTTAAAATTCCAATTGTGCGCTCTCTGGTAGATCGTTGCAAGGATCTTTTCAACTGTTCGGTGATTTGAATTGCCGATGTAGCTGGCTCTTCTTTTCGCAGTTTGGCATCTTCGGATGTAACGGTCATCAGGTATTGATTATTCACATAAATCACTGGTAAACCATTTAAAGTCCTGGTTTCAACCTTAATTTCTGGTTCAGATAACCTTAAGTAATTTTGGTGGATGAGATTTAAATTTTGTTGGATATTGCGTGAACGCTCTGTAAAATTGCTTCTTGTTGCTGCTACTTGAAATACTTGGTAGCCGTCCAAATAAATCCACCCAGAAACAATTCTGCTGTCTGCATCAGTACTGACACCATTGGGAGATTGTAGAAAAGGCAAAATGGGAATTTGAGCTGAAGCTTTTGGCATTGAAACAACAGCTATAGCTATTGAACTTGCCATTGTCACCATCATACTTCTACCTAAAATCCCTTTGAGTGATATCCGCCTTATTGGTGTGCGGGAGGCTTGATTAGATACTGGTACACCTGGCATTTTCTTTGCCGTATTCCGGCTATTACCAAGGCAATTTTCGTCTAATAATGCCTGTTTCTGCTCAATAAAAGCAAAATTGGACAACAGGACTTCCTTGGCGATCGCCAAAAATTGCAAGCGCACTTAAATACCTCCTTAAACAAAATTTACTATCCGCCACTTCCAGAGCCATCCTCTAAGACTGGCTGATGTCAATGTACCTATCTAAAGTTAAGTCTTTAAATTTAGGGAATATTTCTAACTTTTGATAGATGACAATTTACTTCCTCTGCTCTGGGTAACAGTATAGAGAGTTGCTGATATACTCTTAGCAAAAATTAAGTCAAAAAAGAAAAATCAGGGATGAAGTTAACCGGAAGTTCTGCAAGATCAAACTAGAACAGAGTACAATTAACAAGTTTATTGGTGATTACAAACCAAAATCACCAGTTGTACAATACCCTAGTAAGGTACGTAATTTTTACGTAACTTTTTAATTTTTCAGAGGAAATTTTTGATGACTGCAACTTCTCCCCGATTAAAGCACGAGGTTAAAGACCTCGCCCTAGCTCCCTTGGGAAGACAGCGCATAGACTGGGCTGGACGCGAGATGCCAGTATTAAAGCAGATCCGCGATCGCTTTGCCCAAGAAAAACCCTTTGCTGGAATCCGCCTTGTAGCTTGTTGTCACGTGACTACAGAAACAGCACATTTGGCGATCGCCCTCAAAGCCGGTGGTGCAGATGCAATCCTAATTGCTAGTAATCCCCTTTCTACTCAAGATGACGTAGCAGCTAGTCTCGTCGCCGATCACGAAATCCCTGTATTTGCCCTCAAAGGCGAAGACAACGCCACCTATAATCGCCACGTTCAAATAGCTTTAGATCACCGCCCCAATATCATTATTGATGACGGTAGCGATGTGGTAGCAGAATTGGTTCAAAACCGTCAACACCAAATTGCTGATTTGATTGGTAGCACCGAAGAAACCACAACCGGAATCGTGCGTTTACGCGCCATGTTCAACGATGGTGTCCTCACCTTCCCCGCAGTCAACGTTAACGACGCTGACACCAAGCACTTCTTTGATAATCGCTATGGTACTGGGCAATCAACCCTAGATGGCATTATCCGCGCTACCAATATTTTGTTGGCTGGTAAGAATGTTGTGGTTGTGGGTTATGGCTGGTGTGGTAAAGGTACTGCATTACGCGCCCGTGGTATGGGTGCTAATGTCATTGTTACCGAAATCGACCCCATCAAAGCAATTGAAGCCGTTATGGATGGTTTCCGTGTCCTCCCAATGGCGGAAGCGGCAACCTATGGTGATATCTTTATTACTGTGACAGGTAACAAGCACGTAGTTCGTGGTGAACACTTCGATGTCATGAAAGACGGTGCGATCGTTTGTAACTCTGGTCACTTTGATTTAGAACTTGATTTAAAATACTTGAAATCTCAAGCCAAGGAAGTCAAGGAAGTCCGTCCTTTCACTGAAGAATATAAATTGACTAGTGGTAAGTCAGTTGTGGTATTAGGACAAGGACGTTTGATTAACTTAGCTGCTGCTGAAGGACACCCCAGCGCAGTTATGGATATGAGTTTTGCTAACCAAGCGTTGGCTGTTGAGTACCTGGTGAAGAATAAAGGTAAATTGGAACCCGGTTTACACTCTATTCCTGTAGAAGTTGACCAAGAAATTGCTCGTTTGAAGTTGGAAGCTATGGGTATTCACATTGATACTCTAACAGCAGACCAAATCGAGTACATCAATTCCTGGACTTCTGGAACCTAATCTTTGTTGATTAATTGTTGTTTTGGGGATAGGCGTTTTGC